>CAYYGF010000028.1:0-849 GCA_964471315.1 uncultured Oscillospiraceae bacterium
GGCTTATACCATGCAACCGGGCACGGGGGAAATCGCCACGGGTCGGCGGGGTCATGACCCCGCCCTACGAAGCAATAAATGACAATTTGCTGCTATACTGATGGAACCCGATCGGCATTTTTCAGAAAAAAGAAAAGGAGTGATCTCAATGCGCATCATGGGAATCGATTACGGCGATGCCCGGACCGGGGTCGCCATTTCCGATCTGCTTTGCACCATCGTGGGAAGTACCTATGTCGTCCCCAGCCGGAACAGGGAAAAAGCCATTGCGGACATTGTCCGGCTGGCCAAGGAAAACCAGGTGGAACGGATTGTGGTGGGCCTGCCCCGAAACATGGACGGCAGCGAAGGCCCCCGGGCGGAGCTGTGCCGGGCGTTTGCAGAGCAGCTTCGGCAGGCTGCGGGTCTGCCTGTGGCTATGTGGGACGAGCGCCGGACAACGGTGGAAGCCCACAATATTCTCTCCCAGCACAATTACCACGGAAAGAAACGCAAGGAAACCGTGGATGCCGTGGCGGCGTCGCTGATTCTGGAGGGGTATTTGGCATACCGGAAACGACAGCTCTGAGCTACGTTGTGGGCTTGTAGAGCAGCTCTCGCAGCCCTGTGGCGATGAGCAGCGCGCCGAACAGCTTTTTCAAAAGGGCGGTGTCCAGCACCGTTCCGATCCGGGAAAAGACCGCCGCCCCGATGCACCCGCTGACGATGGCGGGCAGAATCACCCGCATCCGCAGCTGTCCCTGCCGCCAGCGGAAGAAACAGGCGATTCCTGCGGCGGGGAGGAAAAACAGCAGATTTAAGATACGGGCGGCAGGGTACTCCATCCCCAATACCAACGTCAGCCACAAT
>CAYYGF010000028.1:859-16618 GCA_964471315.1 uncultured Oscillospiraceae bacterium
CAATATGAGCAGACTCCCGCCGCCGACGCCGATCCCGGAGAGAAACCCCAGTACCGTTCCCACAACCAGCGCCATCGGCATTCCTTCTAGCATAAATACCGCCAGCCTCCCCAGAGAATCAGAATCCCCAATCCCCGGTGCAGCCAAAGCACCGGGATTTTTTTGCCCCATTTTCCCGCCGCCAAACCGCCCAGTGCGCTGCCCAGAAGGTAGGGAAGGGCCTGCTGCCAGATGACGGCATCGGGTGTGCGTGCCAGAGAGGTCAGACAGATGGGCAGGATGATGCTGATGGAGGCGGGAAAAATCTCCGTGTCCTTAAGATTGGTCAGCAGCGTCAGCAGCGGCACCAGCACCATACCGCCCCCGGCGCCAAACAGCCCGGTGACCGTCCCGGCGCCAAAGCCGGCCAGTGCGATGCCCAGGGGTTTTTCCTTTTTCATAGCAACGCCTCCCAGGGTATTGTTTCCCTGGGAGGCGCTGTTATTCATCGGCAGGCGAGGCAGCGCAGCCATTGCGGCGAAAATCTTCGATCAGCTGGCTTAAATGGGCAACCACATCGGTGGGGAGTCCTTCCACGCTGAGACGGGGGGCGTTTTCCAAACCCAGCAGATAGTCCGTGGAAACCTGGAAAAGGGAGGACAGCCGCACCAGCATTTCGATGGAGGGCATGATGTTTTCGTTTTCCCAGTTGGATACGGTTTGCTTTGTGATGTTCAGCTTTTTCGCCATCGCGACCTGGCTCCAGCCACAGGACAGACGCAGCTGATTGATTCGTTGACCTAACATGATAACCTCCAAAAGTCAAATAATAAAATACAAATATCACAATATACTTGACTTAGTAAAAATACTATGGTATTTTAATATTGGACTTTGGGGGGAGTCTTATTCCTGAATATCTGACCTGGTTCAGTGAATACCCAACATACCAGCGGTGAAAAAAAAGAAAAACCCTTCGACAAAATACGACAGTATTTACTTGAATGACGGCTTTGGTTTTTTTTATAATTAGGCTGTCATGAGAACAAAAGAAAAGGAAAAACAGGTGCCTGCGTTGCGGGACCTTTGAGGATATGGGAGGACTGAATATGTTCGCAGGAAAAAAACAAAAAAACAGGAGCGCCAAGCGGACACTGGTGTTGCTGCTGGTGATGGTACTACTGGCAAGCGTATGTTTCCCTGCCGTGCGGGTCAGTGCAGAGGAAGTGAAGACTGTTTCAGATGTTGAACTTGAATCTGATGTCTTCGAGCAACTGTTGAAAATGATTGAAGAAGCAGAAAAGAGCACAGTCTTGACAGCGGAGGACATATCTGTCTTGGGAAAAGAGATTTCTGATGCCTATGATAATGGTACATTGGATGCTGATCAGTATATGACTCTCTCTGAAAAGTTTTCAGGGTTAACCGTATTAGGAGATGATGCTGACCAATCCGGTGACCAGGGAATAATGCCCGGAACATCTTCCGAAACTACAGAAGGCTTCGAGATTATAACAGAAAGCACAGCTGCGATTTCTGAATCTACAGCAGCCACTGTGAACGCACCTGCTGGTGGGGATGCCGAAGATCTTCTTCAAAAGCTGTTCGAACGCTTTCTCGGAACTTCTACATATGACGAGTTGAGCGAGATGATGGACGGCATGACGGATGAAGAGTGGGATTTTTACAACAACGAGTTAACTGACGAACAAAAAGCAAAGCTTCAATCACATGTATATGAACTAAGTGACGAAGAGACTGAAACCCTGGCGGATTTGACTGTTAAGCAGGGCGATACTGCTACGTTCCCAGGGGTGGAAAAAAATAATTATGAATTCAAGATATACCGAAACGGGGCAGAGGTGAGTTCTCAAGCATGTGGAATTACTCCCTCCAATCTGGGCAATAATACAATTCAAGTGCAGACAAGCGCAAGTACCTCAGTAGGAGAATATACCATTTCCTATGGACGTACGGAAAGGATTCTTTTCTGGTCTCCATTCGTACAAGAGGGTATTATTACGCTGGAAGCAATTGAACAGACCTCTCCGGATGCGCCTGTGGTCGATAACAAAAAAATGACCTACGAGAAAACGGCCACTACCAATGGGGATGGGACCTATGACCTCGCGCTTACGCTTTCCGGCGCGGTAGGCACGCAAACGAACCCTGCAAAAGTTGACATTGTCCTTGTCATCGACAAATCGGGCAGTATGGAAGGTCAGAGACTTTCGGATGCAAAAAGTGCAGCCAGAACACTGATCGATGCGCTGGATCAGAACAGCGCAATCGACGCACAGTATAATATTGTTGCATTTAGCGGTTCTAGTAGCTACTCTAGTAATTTGATGCAACGGTCGACATCAGCTAGCGGCTGGACTGCTTCGGCTGCATCGGCTAAAACTTCAGTAAACAATATTTCTGCCAGCGGTGGTACCAACTATGAAGCTGGCTTGCTGAGGGCGCAGGAACAATTGGGAAGCGCTCGGGCTGGAGCAGCCAAAATTGTTGTATTCCTGACTGATGGATTACCAACGTTACGGTGCAGTAATTATGTTTGGAATGATGGAAGCGGCTACGGAAACGGTCAGAATGATAACAGAGGCCGCAACATCAATGCAGCTGTAACGGCTGTAGGTAAGATTGCAATGAATCGTTTCTATGTCATAGGCACTGGAGATGCCAGCACTGACACGCTTAAGCAACTTACCAATGGCGCTACACTTGCAAATGAGAAAAAAACCTTGTTTGCCAATTCGTCCGATCTGGAAAAAGTATTTGATGACATCGCTGCAGAAATTTCGACATTCCTTTGCAATAACGTTACAATAACGGATACGCTCAGTCACGCTGATGGAGAGCTGATGGTAAAGGTTACGAATCTTGATTCTGTAACGGTAAAAGTGACAAAAACGGATGGCAAACCGGTTGCAGGACCCGCAAAAACCGTAACTTTGCCTGCGACTACGATCAACAACTTTAGCGCTGAACTAACGGCAACCTATGATGAAACGACAGGTGCCTTGACGCTTGCGTTCCCGAGGGAGTATAAGCTGGAACCGGATTATATTTACACATTATCTGCTGTGATTGAGCCCACCGAAAAAGCATATCAGCTATACCGTGAAAACGGCTATACTGATCTTGCGGATTCTGGAACAGGCACACATTCCGGAGATTATGGATTCTATTCTAATGATAGTGCAACGGTTACCTATACATACAACGGCGCATCTGGAACGGAAACTTATAGTCGCCCTGTTGTACAGCTGAACCCGGGAAAGCTGATTCTTACAAAGAAGATTACAGGCCTGTCAGGAGAGGAACTTACTGCTCTGCAAAGCAAGCTTAGCTTCGATGTTGCCATTACTTACCCCGGCAAGAATGCTGAGACTGTTCCTGTTCCGTTTACATTGTTTACTGATTCCGATGCAGATGGTGTCTACACGTTCGAGTTAAACCGCCTGTCTCCCGATACGCAGTACACGGTCACTGAAAAAAATACGGATGTTGATGGCTATACGGTGGAAACCAAAATTAACGATGCTGTTAATACGGATAAGTCCACATCTGGCACGGTTGCCAAGGGCACAACTGTAACAGTCGCTTATGAAAACACCTATTCTCTTTCGACGACGACTGTTTCTGTTACAAAGACAGTTTCCGGAAACATGGGCGACCCGAATAAGGAATTTACCTTCACCTACAAAGTGGGTGAGAATGAAACTGTGGACACTTTCCATCTGAAACACGGTGAGAACCATGTGCTGAATAATCTGAAGATTGGTGAAACCTTGTACATTATGGAAGACACTGATTATGTAAAGACAGTTACCTATACCGTGGAAGACGAGCAAGGAAATCCGAAGACAACTACGGTAGAAGTGAAGGATGGCTGGTATCAGATTACGGTTGCTGCTAATATGACGGTTGCCTTCAACAACACCAAGAATGCCAACATCGATACCGGCATCACCATGGATTCCGTTCCTTACGTGCTTCTGCTGGCCATGGCTGTCATTGGCGGCGGTGTGCTGCTGAGCAAGCGCCGGGGGTATTAAGGCTTTATCATGGGAAAATACGATAAAAAACCGGGAAGCCCCCGTGGGGCGAGAACTGCCCCCCGGGAGCCCCAGCAGACTTCCAATCCGGCCAGAGCTTCGGCACCCGTGACGGACAACCCGGAACTGCAGGACATTGCCCGGTGGCTTTCCACGGTGAAATTCCGAAAGAAAGCCCTGGGCGGCCTGGATCCGTCGGATGTCTGGAAGAAAATTGAGGAGCTGAACGGCCTGTACGAAAAGGCCCTCTCCGCCGAGCGGGTGCGCTGCAATCTGCTGATCCGGCAGGTTCGGCTTTCCGTCCGGAGCGCCCATCCGGAGGAACTCGATGGCAAAGAGTAAAACACCCCCAACCATTCAGGAGGTAATTCACCGCCGTCGGACGGACGCGGTGATTGCCCAGGGCTATCTCAGCCTGGCCCTAAAATGCGCGGTGCTGGCTCTGGTGCTGCTGATTCTGCTGACCCAGATGTTCCTGCTGACCCAGGTCAAAGGAAACGATATGTTCCCCGCCGTGAAAGACGGCGACCTGGTGGTTGCCTACCGGCTCCAGTCTGACCTGTCCAAAAATGATGTGGTCGTTTATACCGCGGCAGAACAGCGCCGTGTGGGCCGGATTTTGGGCCGGGAAGGGGATGTCATCACCATCGATGACAGCGGGGATCTTCTGGTCAATGGCACCAGGCAGTCCGGGGATATTCTGTTTCCCACCTATGCTAAGGAAGGTCTTACCTATCCGTTTGTCGTCCCGGAGGGCAGCGTTTTTCTGCTGGGGGATTATCGAACGCAATGCGAGGATTCCCGGGATTTCGGCCCCGTCCCGAAGGCAGACGTGGAAGCGAAGGTAATTACCATCCTGCGCCGAAGGGGCATTTGAAACCATATATAATTCGCGGACGCGCGAACTATATAAATGAATTTACATTTTATATCTAGGAGGAAAACGATATGAGAAAATTCATCTCTCTTGCGTTGGCACTGATGTTGGTGTTCAGCCTGGCGACTGTGGCGATGGCAGTTGATGGGGAAAATCCTGATGAAGTGATTCCGGGTGATGAAAATAATACGGCTACAAACCAAGATGCCAGCTTCACAAAGACCTACAAGATTAAAAATGAAAACACTACAAACCCCGGAGAAACCTTTACTTTCACTTTTGCTGCGGATCATCTAACTGACTCCAATGCAGATTTGGGTACATCAGATATGCCCTCAATTCCTGCTGCGACTGTGGAATTCACTGAGGGTCAAGCAACGATAGCTGGCTTGGAGAAAGCTGTTAATGTTGCCCTTTCCAATATCACCTGGCCCGGTGTTGGTGTCTACTACTACACCGTAAAGGAAACTGCCGGAACAACCGCTGGCGTGACCTATGATGCTGCTACTGCATACCTAAAAGTGACCGTTGCCTATGACTCTGGCACTCACACCTATTACACTGCGTTTGTTACTTTGAGTCTTGCTGACGCGGACAATAATGGTCAAACCGACACTAAGACTGGCGGCTTCACAAACGAATATTCTGCTGGCTCTCTAGCGGTTAAAAAAGAGGTTACCGGTAATCTGGGTGACACTACGAAAGAGTTTGAAGTAACGGTTACCTTTACCAAGCCCACCGGCAAGACCATAAGTAGCACTATCCGCTATACGGATGGTACTGCGAAGACGATTGCTCCTAGCGATTGGACGAATGGTACTGCTGAAGTGGTAATCTACCTGAAGCATGATGAGACTGTTACCTTTACCAATATTCCTTATGGTGTTACGTATACTGTGGAGGAGGGTGACTATACTGCAGAAGCCGATGGTGGTTATGATGCAGCTACTTACGTCTTCTCTGATGAAACCAACAAGAAGATTGATACTGCTTCCGATACAGTTACGATCACCAATAACAAGTCTGTTGGCGTCGACACCGGCATCACTCTGGACTCCCTGCCCTTCGTTCTGATCCTGGCTGTCTGTGCTGGCGCCGTTGTCCTGTTCGTCGTCAAGCGCCGCCGTTCCGTTGACTTCTAATCTGACGTTTTAACTTCGCAATTTCGTATTTCTTAGCTTCCCCCGGCAGGCTGGGTGTTCCCCAGCCTGCCCGGGTGGCCGCTGAATCGGACAGGAGATATTACCCATGGAATTTCACAGAACTGTCCTCCGGGCGGCAAATTCTTTGTTTAACCTGGTTGTGATTCTGCTGCTTTTGGCCGCCGGGTCCTACTCCGCTTTCGCCCTTTGGGATAACCAAAGGATTTATGCCGCCGCTGGAGACGTCCAGGCCGACATGATGAAATTGAAACCTGAGGTTATCACCACAGAGGAGGATTCCGGCGCTAACTTTTCCGAATTGCTTGCCGTTAACCCCGATGTTTGCGGCTGGATCACCTTGGACAATACCAACGTGGATTACCCCGTGCTGCAGGGGGAAACCAACTTTACGTACATCAATACCGATGTCTACGGAAATTTTGCCCTGGCGGGCAGCATTTTCCTGGATACCCGGTGCAGTAAGGAATTTACCGATCCCTACTCTCTGATCTATGGCCATCATATGGCCGACAGCAAAATGTTCGGTGACCTGGATTTGTACAAAGACGAAACGTTTTTCCAGGAAAACACCACCGGCTCCCTGGTTCTGCCCGGGAAGGCCTATCAACTTGAAATTATTGCCTGTCTGCTGGTTCCCGCTTCGGAGGATCATATCTTCGAGCCGACTACCTGGCAGGATTCCAATATATCCCGTTTGCTGGAATTCGTGGAAAACAATGCATTGAATATACACGACGAAATTATGCGGGAGCTGAAAGCGGCAGAGGATCCGTTTAAGATTCTAGCCCTTTCCACCTGCTCCTATGAATATACAGATGCACGCACAATCGTTCTGACGTGGATGAAGCCTTTTTCGTCAGAGGAATAAGGAGGGCAATCAAAATGAAAAGAGTGTTGCGTACCGTTATGATGGCACTGCTCACCGTTACTTTGTGCTTCGGCACAATGACGGCGGTGGTGTCTGCCGCGCAGGATCCTGTTACCGCAGAGGTTGAGGCAGTGGTTGAGGTGACCGGAACCCCAGTCGAGGATGCTGTGGCTACCTTTCAGTTGACGGCTGTTGGCGATGCGCCAATGCCCAAAAAATCTGTGGTCACGATTCCAATCCAGAAAGGAACCAATCCCGTTTCCTTCTCCATCCCCTACGCTAAGGTTGGTGTTTACGAATATACCCTGGAAATGATTTCCGGAACCTATTTCTTGGAGGAATACGACGGGAAGGTTTACCATGTGAAGGTCGTTGTCACAAACAGTGCGGATTATACCACCTTTGCCGTGCAGATCGGGTACTTGAAGGATGGCGCTAAGGAAAAGAGCGACCCCATTTATCCCCTGACCCTGCTGGACTGCAAGGTCGTGAAGAAGTGGATCGATCAGGATTCCACCCGTCCCGGTTCCGTGAAGATCAACCTGCTGTGCAATGGTGAAACTGTGCAGGGGCAGTCGGTAATCCTAAGCAGCGAAAACAGATGGCAGGCGACCTGGACCGGACTGGATTCCCGCTTGGATTGGTCTGTCAAGGAAGCCACGGTTCCCGCTGGCTACACTGCCAGCTATAAATACGACGACGGCATCTGGTATGTTACCAACACAGGTTCCTTGCTGCAAACTGGCCAGCTGAATTGGCCCATTCCTGTTCTGTGCGGCGTCGGCTTCCTGCTCATGGCGCTGGGTATCCTGCTGATGAAACGGAAGGAAGAGAACAATGATTAAAAAACGAGTAGGCATTGCCTTTCTCGTTACAGGAGCAGCGCTGTTGATCGCAGCCCTGCTCCTTTTCCTGTACAACGAGAGAGAGGATGCACATGCCGGAGAGGCCTCCGGCGCGGCACTGTCCGCTATCCAGGAGGCAATCGCGGATAAGAATCAGCCGCCCATGCTGGAGCTGTCTGAGGAAGAGGAGACCGAACCCACAGAGGAGACCATTTCCGAACCGACAGAGCTGACAATTGTGAATATTGACGGCAACGATTACATCGGCTATATTTCCATTCCGGCCTTTGAGCTGGAGCTGCCGATCATGGCAGATTGGAGCATGGAAAAGCTGCAGACAGCACCCTGCCTGCAATATGGTTCTCCACTGACGAATGACGCGGTGATCGCGGGCCACAACTATAAGCAGCACTTCCGGGCGCTCCATGAGATCGAAGCAGGGGAGACCGTAACCTTTACAGATATGAACGGCTATTCCATTGAATACGCTGTTCAGAAGGTCAAGACCATTGATCCGCGCAGTGTGTATGAGGTGATCGACAGCGAATATGACCTGATCCTCTATACCTGTACCATCGGCGGGCAAACCAGAGTGATTGCATGCTGTGACCGGGTGAAGAAATAAAAAACAAGGGCGGACTGCGTTGCAGTCCGCCCTTGCGGTATTTTGTTAACCAGCGGCGTTGAGAACCAGATCGGTACGGATGTAACGGGTGTCGCCATCGGTCATGGGCATAGCCTCCACTGTCTGGCTGTACCATTCGCTGACATCGGCGTTACGCAGCTCGGTCTCAATCTGATAATCCCGGTAGGTGTAGTCGGTGTCGCCGACATAGTACATCACATGGTAGCCGTACTCGGTTTCCACAATGCCGGTATCGCCGCTCTTGTGGCCGGCCAAAGCCCAATCCTTAAAGCCGGAAACATAGTTGGAGTCGGGAGAAATGTTCTCATACAGACCGCCGGTGGTGCCGTCACCGTCAGCGGACTTCTCGTTTGCCAGGGCAGCGAAGCTTTCCTCCGTGTGCTCACCGGACTTCCACTGGGCCAGGATCTCCTCGGCGGTTTTCTTGGCGGCGGCCAGCTCTTCTGCCGAGTAGGTCTCGCCATCGGCGTGGGCGTCCTCACCCTCGTCATGGACATGCTCGGGGGTGACCAGAATGTGGCGTACATTGGAAAGGGGGAACTGGTTGTCGGTGCTGCGGATGAAGTAGACCACGTAATAGCCATTTACCGTGGAGGTCTCGTTGCCGTCTTCATCGGTGGTGACGGAGGTGTTGGGGAAGGAGGCGATGTCGCCCTCTTTCCGGCTTTCGTCTGTAACCCAATCCAGGTAAGCGGAATTGATGGAGCTGTACTTGGTGCTGTCGTAGGCGGTGCTGGCAGCCTGGGTGTCGGCGTTGACCTCCAGAGCGGCGATGGCGGCGTCCAGATCCTCAACAGAATGGATTTCCGCCGTGGTCAGAGACTTGGCGGCAGCCTCTGCGGCGGCAACGGACGCAGCCTTTTCTTCCTCGGAATAAATGGTGGTGCCGTTCTCGTCGGTGGTACCGCCAGTCAAGAAGCGGCTGGCAGCCAGATAGTAGGTCTGATAGGTGAAGGAGGAGTAAGCGCTGTAGTTATCCGCCTCGGCCTCGCGCAGCTGCGCATCGGTGTAGGTCAGAGAGTCGGCGTAGAATTCCTGGTAAGCCTGAGCCAGAGCATTGCGCTGGCAGTATGCCTGGTAGCTTTCCGTGGTGGCGCCCTTGCCATAGATGGCCTTCAGATAATCCTCACCGCTGCTGTAACCGTACAAGGTGGCGTAGACATCCATGGTGGAGATGTTATTCTGGATGCTGGTCTGATCCGCTTCGGGCAGGGCAAAGCCGGCAGCCTCGGCGGCATCCGCCAGGGCGTAGGCCGCCTGCGCGGTGGACTTGGCGGAGGACAGGAAATCGTCGGCCCAGGTGGTGCCGGCGGTCTCGTCCACGACCTGCTCATCCAAAGGCTTGGTCACGTCCAGACCAAACATGGCGGCGTAGCTGCCATAGTTGGAGTAGAAGTTGTTCACCGCGTCCATGTAGTAATAATTCAGTTCCGCGTTGCTGATCTTGTGGGTGCCCACGGTCAAGGCAACGGTGTTCTTCTCCCGAATTCCCTTGCTCGTGATCACCTGCCGGACGCCAACAAAAATCGCGGTGACCAGCAGCAGAACCAGCACAATCACGAAGGCGGCAGTGTAAAGGTTCACTTTCTTGGCTTCCTTCAGAGCGGAGCGCTGTTTTTCGGTCAGCTTTTCGGCTTCCTGCTCTTTGCGGAGCTTTTTCTTGTTGGATGCACTCATGTGATCATATCCTCTCGTTGTCTCAGTGGTATACTTTGCGCTAAAAATGCATAGCCGTGATATTATAACCGATATTCCCCGGGGTTTCAAGGGGTAATCTGCTGAAAGCAGGAAAAAACAAAAAAATTTACAGTTTTTGATTCCTCCGGCAGAAAAAAACATGGGGAGCAAAAGCTCCCCATGCACCCCGCTTTAGCCGTAACGCATCCGATTATGACCTGCACGAAAAGGCAGGTGGGTTGCCGCTCCCGACCATCACTGCTCCCAGCGTCCACCATCCGTCAATGCGGCGGCGGGAGGTCTGCAAACAGGCCGGGAAGTCTAACGTCCCGATTGAAAAATGTGGGTCCAAAAGGACACGCTACGCACCAAGCAGGAAAAAACAATGAAAATGGAATGCGGCTTATTCCGCGTCCTCCTCATAGAGGGAGTCCATCAAGAGACTGTAGACGGCTTCCAGCTCCGCTTCGTCCTCGATGGCGCACAGATAAGGCTCGCCATCTTCCTCCACGGACTTGAGAATGCTGACCTCCAGCTCCAGTTCATCCTGGCTTTCCTCCGCGGGAACCACGGCCAGGTAGGTTTCGCCGTTGTATTCCAGTGTGCTCAATACTTCCAGCTCATAGTCTTTGCCGTCGTCATCGGTGATGGTGATGAAATCAGAACCGTATGCATCCATACCAGGTTTCCTCCGCTCACGTTGCATGGCTCTATTCTACAGCCTATGGGTAGGAAAATCAAGAGGGAATTTTGTACAGAATCCGAAGAGAATTTTCTAGGAAATACCACTTGACAGCGCCAAGCTAGGACAGGTAATCCTCCAGCAGCTGCTTCAGCTCCCGTTCGTTGCGGATGACGATGCCTTTTTCCAGCGCCGCTTGATCGGCGGGGGGCAGGGCTGCGGCGGCGTAGGGAAAGATTTGCCTTGGCTCCGACGCCCCCTGGTCAAAAAGCGCCACATATCCCTTCCAGACCCCCAGCACCACATACAGCAGCGCGATGGCAGTCAATCGTTTTCTTCGTTTCATGGTTTCCGTGCCTCCTTTGAAGGTAGTGTTTCCTAGATTTTAAGGATTATTAATAAATTGGGGCTTTCGTTTTGCAATTGGGTATGCTATAATCATATTCGTATTGCTATGTCCGCCCGGCAGTGCCCAGGGTGGAAATATGGGATGGATTTCCGGCTTTGGCCGGTGTTCTTTGGAGGTTGCCCCTATGGAAAATGAAAAGAAAAAGAGAAGGAGAATGAGAAAGCCCCGGCAGGAATGGAATCCCCACTGGCTGATTAAGCTTGGCTATGGTGCGGTGTCCCTGGCGCTGTCCCTTTTCAAAATCGCCCTCGGCGCGGCGGCCACGGTGCTGCTGATTGTGCTGATCTGCGGCACGGTCTTTATTGGAACCCTGGGGGATTATCTCCAGAATGATATTCTGGCCGACGCGGCGGACTGGTCGCTGGAGGATTACGATCTGGAGCGTACCTCCTTCCTTTATTATGTGGATAAGAACGGAGATATTCAGCAGCTCCAGCAGATCTATACCACCACCGACCGCCAGTGGGCATCTCTGGATGAAATTCCCCAGGCGCTGGTGGACGCGGCGGTGTCCATTGAGGACAAGCGCTTCTACGAGCACCAGGGGGTAGACTGGATCACCACGGTGAAGGCCTGCCTCAATATGTTCTTCGGCGGCGACAGCCAGTTTGGCGGTTCCACCATCACCCAGCAGTTTATCAAGAATCACACAAACGAGAAATCCGTTACGGTTCAGAGAAAGGTCATGGAGATCTTCCGTGCCCAGCTGTTTGAGCGGGAGTACGACAAGGATCTGATCATGGAGTATTACCTCAACGAGATCTATCTGGGCGGCGGCTGCTACGGCGTGAAAAGCGCCGCGGCCTATTACTTTGGCAAGGAGCTGCAAAGCTTGACTCCGGCGGAATGCGCTTCCTTAATCAGCATTACCAACAACCCCTCCATTTTCAGCCCCTATTCTGAGCGGGTTTATCTGTATAAGGGCGAGGAGCGGGACGGCGCGGGACGGAACCGTTACCGCCAGCTCAATGTCCTCAGTGAGATGCACAGCCAGGGCTACTTGACTGATGCGGAATATGAAGAAGCGGTCAACCAGGAGATGGTGTTTAAGAAAGGCATCGCCGATGAGGATCGCTGGACAGTCTGTGAAAACAGCGCCTGCGGCTACGAGGGTATCCGCAGAAGCTTTACCGACGGCGGCGACGGCGTGTTTTACTGTCCCGTCTGCGGCAGTCTGACCTCCGTCACCACCAGCGCCTCGCAGCAGATTTACTCCTGGTTCGTGGACGCGGTCATCATCGACTTTGCCTCTTATCTCGCGGAGCAGGATGGGAAAAATTGGGAAGACCTCAGCAAGGATGCCCGGGACATCTACCTGGATCGGATCCAGAAGGGCGGCTACCACATCTATACCACCCTGGATATGAGCGTGCAGAACCAGGTGGACGCCATTTACAGCAACCTGGATAACCTCCCCAAAACCAACAGCGCCCAGCAGCTTCAATCCGCCATCGTGGTCATCGACAACCGCACCGGCGATGTAGTGGCTCTGTCCGGCGGCGTAGGGGAGAAGACCACCTTCCTGGGCTACCACCGGGCGACCCAGGCCAAGCTACAGACCGGTTCTTCCCAGAAGCCGATTTCTGTCTACGCGCCTGCCTTTGAATCCGGCCAGGTCACCCCGGCCACGGTCTTTAAAGACCTGCCGGTTACCTATGCCGACGGCAACTGGCCCAAGAACGACAACCGGCAGTATCAGTACGCGAGAACCGTTTACCAGGGCATTGTTTCCTCGGTGAACACCATCTCGGTGCGGACGCTAAACGCCATTGGCGCGGAGTACGCCTACAGCTTCGCCAAGTATAACTTTGGCCTGAACCATCTGGTGGAGGCTTACGCTGCCGCGGATGGGGAGATCAAGTCTGATGTTGGCCCGGCGCCTCTGGCTTTGGGTGCGCTGACGGTGGGCGCTACGGTGCAGGAGATGTCCGCCGCCTACGCCACCTTCGCCAACAACGGCGTCTATCGGGAGCCGCGGTTGTACACCAAGATTTATAACAGCGACGGCGTTCTTGTGGTGGACAACACCCAGGACTCCCGGCAGATTCTCAGCGAAAAAACCGTCAACTATATGAATTACTGCCTGTATAACGCCGCCAACTACGGCACCGGCGGCGCGGCCATCTTCGGCGGGCAGACCATCGCCGGTAAGACCGGCACCACCTCCAGCAACCGGGATCGCTGGTTCTGCGGCTACACCAGCCACTACACGGCGGCGGTCTGGGTAGGCTATGACCAGCCCGAGCAGATCAACATTTCGACAGCCAACCCGGCGGCGGTTCTGTGGCGCAAGGTCATGCAGCCCATCCATGAGGGGCTGTCCAACGAGCCGCTGTACAATGGCAACGCCTTCCGCACGGTGGCAATTTGCCTGGATTCCGGCAAGCTGGCAACGGACGCCTGCCGCAACGATGCCCGGGGCATTGAGCGGGTGGTTTACGTCAACGTCTATCCCGGCGATGAACCCACGGAAACCTGTGATAAGCATGTGCAGGTGGAATACTGCGTCACCGGCGGCGGGATCGCCACGGAATACTGCTCGATGTTCCCCGACGCGGAGCTTCAGACCCGCTCCCTGGTCAAGCTGACCGAGGAGGAGGTCGAGGAGATCCGCAGCGCCCGTGGCGTAGGCTTAAATGATGTTTACAGCATGGACGGCTATGTGTATTATCTGGGAGAGGGCGGCTGGCACGGATTTTACGGCAACGCCAACAATGGCTCCGATTCCCCCTATATCACCTGTCCGGTGCACAGCCAGCAGGCTTGGACGGATTACGAGGGGAATCTTCCCGCAGAGGAGAATCCCGGCGGGGGAATCGTCGATGACGATTGGAGCGAGGACGGCGGCATTGCGTGGTAACGGAAAAAAGAAAAGGAGAGAGGCCGATGCTTTGGATTTCCGATGAATGGAAGGACTATGAGGTTCTGGATGCCTCCGGCGGCGAGCGGCTGGAGCGGTGGGGAACGTATATCCTGGTGCGCCCGGATCCCCAGGTGATCTGGAATACCCCCCGCACTGCCGGGGAGTGGAAACGGTATGACGCCCGGTACGTGCGCTCCAGCACGGGGGGCGGACACTGGACGGAGAACACCCTGCCGGATCGCTGGCAGATCCAGTATAAAAATTATTTGACCTTCCATGTGAAGCCCATGAATTTTAAACACACCGGCGTGTTTCCGGAGCAGGCTGCCAACTGGGATTTCATCCGGGAAAAGGTTGCCACTGCGGGCCGGCCCGTGCGGGTGCTGAACCTGTTTGCCTATTCCGGCGGCGCAACCCTGGCCGCCGCAGCCGGGGGCGCGGAGGTGTTTCATGTGGATGCCTCCAAGGGAATGGTTGCCTGGGCCAAGGAGAACGCCGCGGCGTCCGGATTGGACGGCTGCCCCATTCATTGGATGGTGGACGACTGCGCCAAATTCATCCAGCGGGAGATCCGCCGGGGGCGGCGCTATGATGGGATTATTATGGATCCTCCCAGCTATGGCCGCGGCCCAAGCGGGGAAATCTGGAAAATGGAAACCAGCTTCTACCCCTTTTTGCAGGAGGTGGTGAAGGTGCTGTCTGACGATCCGCTGTTTGTCATCATCAATTCCTACACCACGGGCCTGGCGCCTTCCGCTGTGGCCTATGCCTCCGATGCGGTATTCGGCAGGCGCTACGGCGGCAGAACCGAAGCCGGAGAGCTGGGCCTGCCGGTGCGGGAGTCCGGTTTGGTGCTGCCCTGCGGCGCCACCGGCCGCTGGACGCCTTGACAGAGAAGAAAATAGGGAGGATGTCAAATTGAGCAACATCATTTCTGTGGAGCATCTGGCGTATACCTACCCCGGTTTGGAGGATGCGCCGGGAATCCCGGTTTTTGAGGATATGAACCTAACGGTGGAGGAGGGCAGCTTTGTGGCCATCTTGGGCACCAACGGCTGCGGCAAATCCACCCTTGCCAAGCATTTTAATTCGATTTTGCTCCCCAGCGGCGGAAAGGTCTATGTCTGCGGCATCGACACGGCCAACGAGGAGCGGGTCATGACGGTTCGCCGGAATGTGGGCATGGTGTTTCAGAATCCGGACAATCAGATTGTGGCCAACGTGGTAGAGGAGGATGTGGCCTTCGGCCCGGAGAATCTGGGGGTGGCCAGTCCGGAGATCCGCCGTCGGGTGGATCAAGCCCTGAAGCAGGTGGACATGTATGAATACCGGGAGCACGCGCCCCATCTTCTGTCCGGCGGACAGAAGCAGCGGGTTGCCATCGCGGGCATCATTGCCATGGAGCCGAAGTGCATTGTGCTGGACGAGCCTACCGCCATGCTGGATCCCAGAGGCCGCCGGGAGGTCATGCAGACCATCGGACGGCTGAACCGGGAAAAGGGCATTACCGTGGTTTTGATTACCCATCATATGGACGAAGCGGCCCAGTGTCAGCGGGTGGTGGTGCTTCACAAGGGAAAGGTGGCCGCTGACGGCACGCCGCAGGAGGTTTTTTCCCAGGTGGAGCTGCTGCACAGCATTGGCCTGGCGGCACCGGAAACGGTGGAGCTGTGCTGGGAACTGAATCAC
>CAYYGF010000029.1:0-15952 GCA_964471315.1 uncultured Oscillospiraceae bacterium
GGGGGACTTCAGACTCTGGAACTGGGCCACCATCACCAAATACACCAACAGCACGCCCAGCAGCAGCATCAGCATCAGCTGCCGCACGGACTCCATGATGGTCTCGTTTTCGCCGGTGAAGGTGTAGCTGACGCCTTGCCCCAGATCGGTCTGCGCCATGGCGGTTTGCGCCGCGGAGGTTAGCAGGGTGACGTTATAACCCGGCATTAGGGTGGCACTGACGGTGAGGTAGCGCCGCTGGCTCAGACGCTTGATGGAGGACAGGCTGGCGGTTTCCTCTACCTTGGCAAAGTCCTTCAGCGGCACCTTGGTCACGTTGCCCTCCTGGTCGGTGACTTCAAAGACGTAGTTACGCAGCTCCTGGGCATCCAGCACCGCGCCCTCGGGCTTTTCAATGATCACATCGGTGGAAATGCCGTCCAATTCCAAAGACGCCACGGTGCCGTTGGCCTTCAAACCGGCGGCCAGCTCCATATAGACCTGGGCCACGGTCAGACCGTGCTTCATGGCTTTGTTCCGATCCACCCGGACGTGCAGGGCTGGGGCGGCATCCTCCAGACCGTTGGATACCTCCGCGATTCCCTCGATGCCCTCCAGAACCCCAGCGGCCTTTTTCGCGGCGGATTGCAGGGTGTCCATATCCTCACAGAACAGATTCAGCGAAATTCCGCTGCCGGTGAGCATACTCATATCCATCATGGCAGAGGTGGCGGTGACGGTACAATCCAGGTCGGAGCAGCTGTCCTCAATCTGTCTGCCCACCGCCGCGCCGGAGGCGCCTTCGTCGGCCAGGGTGATGTAGATGGTGACGTTATAGCTGGTCTGGGCTACGCCGGCGATGGAGGAAGTGCCCACATCCATCATGGCGCCCACGGTGGAGATGCCGTCGACCTGGGAGATCCGGCTCAGCACCTCGTCCGCCAGAGCGGAGGCCTGCTCCATATCCGCGCCCTCGGGCATGGCCACGCTGACGTTGACATTGGGCATATCCATCTCCGGCATGAAGATGAAGCCCCGGCGCAGACTTCCGGCGGCGGTGACCACCAGCAGCGCCGCTGCGCCCAGCAGGATGGCGGCCTTGTGGGTCAATGCCCCGCGAACGGCTTTTTCATACAGGGGCAGCAGCTTGCGTTCCACAATGCCGGACTTCGCTTGCTGCTGCTTCCGCAGCATGCCGGAGGCCATGGCGGGCACCAGGGTCAGCGATACGATCAAGCTGGCCAGCAGTGCATAGGACATGGTCAGTGCCAGGTCGGTGAACAGCTGCCGGGTGATGCCCTCCACGAACACAATGGGCAGGAACACACACACCGTGGTCAAGGTGGAGGCGGTGACCGCACCAGCCACCTGTCCTGCGCCGGACACGGCGGCCTGGATGACATTGGCCCCCTTGGCCCGGAGGCGGTAGATGTTCTCGATTACCACCACGGAATTGTCCACCAGCATACCCACCGCCACGGCCAGGCCGGACAGGGAAATCATGTTGATGGTCACTCCGGAGAAGTACATCAGCACAATGGCGAACACCACACTGACGGGTATGGCGCACAGGGTGATAAAGGTGGGCCGCAGATCCCGCAGGAACAGGTACAGCACCACAATGGCGAACAGTGCGCCCAGCAGCAGGCTGTTCAGAATAGAATCCACGATTAGGTAAATGTAGTCGCCCTGGTTCATCAGCGCCACAAATTCCAGACCGGGGTATTCCTGCTCCAGCTCCCGGAAACGGGACTGGATATGATTGGTGGTTTCGGCGGTGGAGTAGGTGCTCTGCTTTTCAAAGCTCAGCATCACGCCGTCTTTGCCGTTGAGCTTGGCGTAGGTCTCGTCCCGGTTGTCGGTGATCATGACCACCGCCACGTCTTTCAGATATATGGGATCCACGCCCTCCATATCCAGGTCGAACAGCAGCAGATTTTGCAGGGTTTTCAGATCGGTGATCTCGTCGCCGATGGAAACCATATAGTTGACCCCATCCTGCTCCACATAGCCCGCGGGCATGGCAAAGTTCTGAGCGGTCAGAACCTTTGTCACCATATCCATGGTGATGATGTTGTTCAGATCCGCCTGGCGCAGGGCGTCCTCCCGGCTGTCCTCGATGGTTTCCAGGCCGCTTTCAATCTGCTTCAGCGCCATTTCAATGGAGGCGGAGCTGGCGGCCAGCTTGCCGGCGGCGGTGCTGATTTGCAGCATGCCCAGAATCTTCTGCTGCTCCAGCATGCCCTCGGCCTGCTCCACTGTGATCATGCCCGAGGCCAGCTGCTCCTGGGCCTCTTCCAGCTGGGTGATGCCGTCGTTCACCTGGTCCAGCTGGGCTTTGGTCTCCGCCACAGTCTGGGCCAGTTCCGCCCGGGTGGTTCCCTGACTGGCGAGCAGCGCGTCGATCTGCGCCATTGCGGCATTGGCGACGGCAAGGTCGCCCTCTGCCTGGGCCAGCGCGGCATCCAGCGTGTCGTCGGTCACGCCGTTGGCAATCATATTTGCCTCATGGGCAGCTTTTTTCTGGATCAGCTCCGCTTCCTTCAAGGCGATTTCGGTATCCCGATCCCCGCCGGCCAGGGTTATAATGGGGATCTGCGCATTTTGGCGGACGCGAGCTTTGACGCCAAAACCCAAATCCACAGTGACAGTCCGCTCCTGCTCCGCAGGGAAGAAGGCCGCTGCCTCTGCCTGGAACGTCTCCTCATTCGACGCAGGCAGCAGCTCCCCTTCCAGCTTACCAGAAGGAAGGGCATAGTCAGCTGCTTCCTGATCCGCTTCGTCGCCGCCGGGTTCCTCCGGATCGGGCTCGGGGTCTTCCGTATCGGGATTGTTTTTCAAGGCGTCAATCTCCTTCTGCAATTCCGTGATTTCCTCCTGCTCCTTCTGCAATGCCTCCAGGGCGTTCACCCGCTCCTGGGCAGCTTGCTGGGCGGAAACCACATTGTTTACCTGGTCGTTCAGAAGATTCAAGCTTTCGTAGGTCGCCGTCAGAGTCGCCTTCCCCAGCTTGGCCTGGGCCAGCTGGGATTTCAGTTCCGTCTGGGCATTCTCAAGCTTTTCTTTTTCTTCCTTCAGCTTCTGCTCGCCCTGGACCAGTGCGTTCGCTCCGTTACTGAGCTGAGATTCCGCCCCAGCGATCTGTCCTTTGGCGTTTTCCAGATCCTTTTTCTGATCCTCCAGCTCCTGCTGGGCGTCGTCCAGCTGACCGTTGACCGCGTTGGCGATTTTCCGGTTCAGTGCGTCGATCATGTCTTGATCCAGCACCACATGAATCTGCTGTTCAATCTTGCCGGAGGCGGTGATCCGGGCCACACCGGGGATGCCTTCCAGCTTGTTCATCAGAGTGTCGTCTACGAATTCCGTCAGAGCGATGGTGTCCATCCCTTCCATGGACAGCGCTGCCACTTCCACCGGCAGCATGGAGGGGTTGATCTTCAGCACATAGGGGCTGCCTACGGTGTCCTCCCAGCCAGCGGACAGGGTGGTGATCTTCTGCTGGATGTCCACGCCGATGGTGTCCATATTCACCGAGTCCTCAAATTCCAGCATCACCATGCTGGCGTTCTCGCTGGAGGTGGAGGTGACCTCTTTGATGTGCTCCAGGGTGGACATGGCCTGCTCCATGGGCTTGGTGATTTCCGTCTCCACCTTCTCCGGGCTGGCGCCGGGATAGGTGGTCATAATCATGACATAGGGGAAATCCATATTGGGCAGCAGATCCGGGGTCATTCGCGTGTAGGCTACCACACCCAGAACCAGCACCGCAATCACCGCGACAAAGACCGTCAACGGTTTTTTTACGGAAAATTTAGACATATTTTGCTCCTAACCGTTCAAAAATGAACAACAAACTAATGCAAGTCTACCATTTTCGCAGGGCATTATCAATGGGATAATTGTAAAAAAACTGTTAAGGCAACACCGCACAATGGGGACTGCGGGCTTCGGCGGATCTTTTGCCCCAAGCGCGCAGTACGAAAAATGGAAAATACATCCAGTATTCCCGCATTTTTCATACTTTCGCTTGTGCCAAAATCTCTCGCCGAATCTCCTTGCCTCATTATGCGGTGTTGCCTTAATCCGGGAACGAGGAAACAGCGTAATTTTCGGCGGCCCCCGCCAATTGGGGTGCCGCCGAAGAATTTCTGTTTGATACTTGTTTTTCATAATGTGCTTATCGGCTTTCGTAAGGCTCCCCTTGAGGGGTGCTGTCAGCAAAGCTGACTGAGGGGTGCACCTCTCCGGCCCGGCGCTAAATTGTTCTTTTGCTGAGGAAAGCGGATATGCACATTTCTTAAAAACGGGATTCGGATCAGGAGCGCTCCCGAACCAGCATGGGGGTGAACAGGGGTTTGCCGAACCGGGTTACGAAGCGCTGGCATTTGACCAGAAACGCGTAGTAGACATTGCGGCCGCAGCCGAGCATGGTCTCGGTGTTGGCCATGCCCTTGGCCAGAATGACGTCCGCGGCGTCCATGGCCGCTTGGGCCTCCTGGCTCAGTTGATCCAGCTGGGTGCCGGGAACCAGATTGCCGTTGTCGATCACCGGGAAGGGCAAACCCATAGCGGCGGCATCCTCCCGGGTGGCATCGTTGGCGGTTGGGCCGCCCCGGACGCAGAAGGTGATTTCCAGCTGGGGGAATGCCCGGGCAAGCTCCTCGGCGAAGATCCGGTCGAAGCCGATTTCTCCGGCGTTGTCCGTCAGATACAGCAGGCGCTTTCCCGCTGCCAGCTCAGAAAGCAGGCGGTCATAAACCTGCCGGTCAATTTCCATTTCCAGCGCCTCGTCCAGCATGCCTTCCAGAGCGGAGAAGCTGACCTGCCCCTGCAAAGCGGCAAAATCCAGATAATTGCCCAAAATGGCGAATTGCAGTCCGGCCAGCACCGGATCGGCGGCGGAACGCACCCGACTCCGGATGGCGTCCATCCGTTCCAGAATAAAGCGGTTGGAGGCCTCCTTCTCCGGACGAAGCCGGTCGGGGGACAGGCCGTAATGCCGCTGGAGCAGCTGGGCTACCTGGGGGCTGAACCAGGGGGAGCTGACATTCTCCGGCGCGGCCAGGTACATGCGCATCATGTCCCGGGCGAAGGCCATGGTTTGTTCTTCTGTTCCCAGCGGCCGTACCAGCTCCAGATTGCGTTTTAGGTGGCACATTAGGCACTGGGAATCCATGGGAATGCTCATACCTTCAGCTTCAGCACCAGCTTCTTAAAGTTGTGGGGCTGATCCAGATGGACACCGGGCATATGGGCATCCTCGGGGTACACCACGTAGCAGTAGCCCGCGCCGATGCGCATGAAGTCCACCGGGCCGGCGTAGCGGCCGATGTCCTTCTCGGTGTTGAATTCGCCGGACAGGGTCAGCGTATCCAGGGGCGCCCAGCCCACGGTTTCCTCGCCCTCTACGATGTACTGCACGTCCAGATACTTCTGGTGGGCCTCGCAGAGCTTCTCGCTGGCGGGCTTGGTGGTGCCCTCCTGCACCAGGATCCGGTTGCCGCCCGACAGGGGAATGGTGCCGGGGTTCCAGCCCTCCATAGCGGCGATGGCTTTCATGGCCTCCTCCAGGCCGGGAATGATGGGGGCATAACGCTCCAGGTCTTTGTAGGGACAGACGATCATATGTGGTTCCTTCCTTTCTGATTTTATAAAATGCTTTTTGGGTTTGCTTTTCGTTGATTCATGCGTGGCGGGCATGGCCCGCAGCAAATGCGTGCGCAGGCTGGGTGGTATTCGTTACACCATTGGGCTCGGCTCGGTATCGTTACTGCGGTAAATTGTTATTTGTCGGAACCACTTCGTAGGGCGGAGTCATGACTTCGCCCTACGAAGTGCAAAATTGTAATTTACCGCGCAGCGGCCTTGGCTCCCCCGTTGGGGGAGCTGGCACGGCGTTAGCCGCGACTGAGAGTGTCCTCTCCGCCCCCATAGGAGCACCTCTCCCATAGGGAGAGGCAAGGAGCTGACCGCCCAACACCAATTTACGGATTTCCGGTTTCCAGCTTCAGCAGCTGCGCGATGCTGTCAATCTTTGCCCCATACCCTGCCGGGGTGCCGAAGCCGTAGGCGGCCCAGATGAATGGGACATCCGCTTCCAGGGTGGCTTCATAGTCGCCCTGGGTGTCGCCGATGTAGGCGCAGCTTTTGATTTGGTATTGCTCCATCAAAGCGCGGATGGTCTTTCCTTTGCTGGTGCCGGTGTCACCGAAGCACAGATGGCCGGTGATGTAGGGGGTCAGCCCCAGCTTTTCCATGCACAGCTCCGGATAGCCCTTCTGACTGTTGCTGACGATGAACAGCCGGTGCCGCGCTGACAATTCCGCCAGCGTCTCCCGGACACCGGGATAGCCGATGCGGCATTCGTTTTCCTGGAGGTAGCGGTTTTCCGTGGCCATGCACCGCTCCATCAGAGCGTAGCGCTCCGGGGTTGGGACGGAGGCGAAGATCACGTCGGCAATGTCCGTCATCACCTTGCCGAACAGGGCTTTCAGCGTTTCCGCGTCCACCGCCAAGTGCTCCAGACCTTCTTTTTTCAGCTGGATGTTGTACCCCTGCGCCACCAGGGCGCGGGAATCCCACAGGGTTCCGTCAATGTCGAAAATCAGACTTTCGTAGTTCATGCTTCCTCCAGGTGCCGCTGAATCCGGCCCATAATCATGTCCAGGGCCACCAGATTTTTGCCGCCCTCCGGTACGACGATGTCCGCGTACTTTTTACTTGGCTCCACATACCGTTCGTGCATGGGCTTCACGGTCTGCAAATACTGGGTCAGTACGCTTTCCAGGGTGCGGCCCCGCTTGTTGACATCCCGCTTGATCCGGCGGCACAGCCGCACATCCGCGTCGGTGTCCACAAAGATACGAATGTCCATCAAATTCCGCAGGGCCTCATTTTCAAAGATCAGAATGCCCTCCACAATGATGACCTTTTTGGGGACGATGTGCACCGTTTCGTCGGAGCGGTTGTGGAGGGTGAAGTCGTAAACCGGGCAGTCGATGGCCTCACCCCGGCGCAGCTTGTCTAAGTGCCGGGCCATCAAATCCGTTTCCAGAGCGTCCGGCTCGTCGTAGTTCAGCTGGCAGCGCTGTTCGTAGCTCAGCTCATCATGGCGCTTGTAGTAGTTGTCGTGGCTCAGCACCGTGACCACATCCCCAAATTTGGCGGTCAAGTTTTTCATCAGCGTGGTTTTGCCGCTGCCGGTGCCGCCGGCAATGCCAATGACCAGAATGTTGTTTTCCACTTATCTTACCTCCCCGGTTTCGGTTCCAGCAGCGCCCAGCTCAGCCGGAGAAGCTCCGGATCCGGGGCGCTGTTTGTCATGTGGATCTGTCCTGGGCCATTTTCCAGCAGACCGGCCGCTTCCAGCCGCCGCCGGGTCTCCCGGGCGGTGCCCTCGCCTCCGTCCAGCAGGGTGACATCCGGGCCTAAAACACGGGAAATGGCGTTCGCCGCGAAGGGATAGTGGGTGCAGCCCAGCACCAGGGCGTCCAGCTTTCCCAAATAGGGAGAGAGAATCCGCCGCAGCAGCGTCTCGGCTTCCGGGCTTTCCGCCTTACCGGCCTCCACCAGCTCCACCAGTCCCGGGGCGGGAATCTTCACAACGGCGCAGCCGGTGTCAAAGCGGTGCAGCAACGTGTCGAATTTTTCCTCCCGCAGCGTTACCTCCGTGGCCATCACGCCTACCCGCCCTCCGGGAAAATGATCCGCGGCCACCTTCAGCGCCGGTTCGATGCCAATGACGATCAGCTCCGGGTACGCCGCGCGGACTTGGCTGACCGCCGCGGCGGTGGCGGTGTTGCAGGCGATCACCAGCGCCTTGAGGGGATGCTCCCGGGTCAGCTTTTCCGCCGCCGCCAGAGTCAGCGCCCGTACCTTCTCTGTAGAGCGGCTGCCGTAGGGGGCGTTGGCGGAATCCCCGAAATAAAAATATCGCTCCCCGGGCATCAGCCGCCGCAACTGCCGCAGGACGCTGATGCCTCCCACGCCGGAATCGAAAACGGCAATATAATCTTGCTTTGCGTTCATGGTGTCACCCGTATTTCTTTTTCACATACTGGATATATCTTATCAAATCTTCCGCCCTCTTGCAATGCTTCATTGACTTTTTCGTGCAATTTTGATATGGTGAAAGCATCCAAATTGGGGAGGGCGCTTTATGGAACGCTATTTGTTTGTCATCGATTACCAAAATGACTTTGTGGATGGGGCTTTGGGCTTTCCTGGGGCGGAAAAGCTGGATGGGAAAATTGCCGAAAAAGTTCGCGCCTATGGAAAGAACCATGTACTGTTCACCCGGGACACCCACTTTGACAACTACCTGGAGACCCGGGAGGGAAAGAATCTGCCGGTTGTCCACTGCGTCAAGGGCACGAAAGGCTGGCAGGTCTACGGCGAAACCGCCCAGGCCCTGGCAGAGGTTGAGGCCCCGGGCATCGACAAACGGGTGTTTGGCCTGGATATCACCGACCCCGCCACGGCGGCGGTGCTGCCGGAAAAGGCCGACGAGATCGAGCTGGTGGGGCTGGTGAGCAACATCTGCGTGGTCAGCAACGCCGTGGTGCTGCAAAGCCGGTATCCCGAGGCCAGGATCACCGTGGATGCCCGGTGCACCGATTCCTTTGACAAGACCCTCCACCGGGAGGTGCTGGACGTGCTGGAGGGCCTCCAGGTGCAGGTTACCGGACGGGAAAAACAATTGTAAACCATAAAATAGGTTGACAATAGATGGCCGCCATGCTATACTCCATGCGGAAAACAATCTGCTTTGGAGGTAATTGTCATGGAAAAAACAACACAGCCCAAATTTCGTACCGTGGATATGGCCTATATCGCCCTGTTCGCGGTGATGATCGCGGTGTGCTCCTGGATCTCCATTCCCGCCACCGTTCCCTTTACCCTGCAGACCTTCGGCGTTTTTCTGGCCGTAGGTGTGCTGGGGGGCAAGCGGGGCACTCTGGCGGTGCTGGTGTATCTGCTGCTGGGCATGGTAGGATTGCCGGTGTTTGCCGGTTTCTCCGGCGGCATGGGCTGCCTGCTGGGCAGTACCGGCGGCTATATCGTGGGCTTTCTGTTCTCGGCCCTGGTGATGTGGGCCATGGAGCGCCTGCTGGGGAAGAAGCCCTGGGTGCTGGCCCTGTCCATGGTGCTGGGCCTCATCGTGTGCTACGCTTTCGGCACGGTCTGGTTCATGCAGGTCTACGCCAAAACCACCGGCGCCATCGGCATCTGGACCGCCCTGGGCTGGTGCGTGTTCCCCTATATCATTCCTGACCTGGTGAAGATCGTGCTGGCCATGGTGCTGTGCAAGCGTCTGGCCGCTGCCATCCGTCTGCGGTAAACCCATGGAAGCCTATCCGATCCGGCCCCACCATGGGCTGTGCCTGGCATTCTTCCGGGGAAAGGGCTACAGCGAGGAATTTGTGGAGAATATGACCCGGATGCAGAAGGCGCTGGAGGCCAATGCCGCCGTCTGCCTTACAGAGAAAACCGATGGCATCTGCGCCGCCTGCCCCAACAATCAAGACGGCGTCTGTGCCACGGCGGAAAAGGTGGCGCGCTATGACCGGGAGGTTCTGCGGCATTGCGGTCTGAGCACAGGCGACACCCTGCCTTTCCGGGAGCTGGAAGCCAGAGTCCGAGAAACCATCCTGCTGCCCGGAAAACGGGAAGAAATCTGCGGCGACTGCCAATGGAGCGGCCTGTGCCGCTGATGCGAAACGAGAAAGGAATACCATGACCACCAAAGAGCAACTGCTGGCTCTGCTGGAGAGCAGCAAAGGCACCTATTTTTCCGGCGAGGAAATCGCCAGAAGGCTGGAGGTCTCCCGGGCTGCCGTCTGGAAGGCGGTGAACGCCCTGCGCCAGGAGGGATTCCCCATTGACGCGGTGACCAACCGGGGCTACTGCCTTACCCAGAGGGTGGATGCCCTGTCTTCGGAAGGCATTCTGGCCCATTTGCAGAAAGGCCGGGATCTGCAGGTGACGGTGCTGCCCACGGTGACGTCCACCAACGCGGTGCTGCGGGAAAAAGCCGGCCACGGCGCAGCGGCGGGCAGCGTGGTGGTGGCGGGGCAACAGACCGCCGGACGGGGCCGCTGCGGCCGGGCGTTCTACTCCCCCGGGGAGACGGGACTCTATTTCAGCGTCCTCCTCCGCCCGACCCGATACGGCCCCCAGCAGATCACCCGGCTGACAGCAGTGGCGGCGGTGGCCCTGTGCGAGGCCATCGAGACGGTGACCGGGGAGTGCCCCGGCATCAAGTGGGTCAACGACCTGTTCCTTCACGGGAAAAAGGTCTGCGGCATTTTGACGGAGGGCGCGTTCAGCCTGGAAAACGGCGCGCTGGAATACGGAATTCTTGGCGTGGGCATCAATCTCTATCCGCCCAAGGGCGGTTTTCCCAAGGAACTGGCGGGAATCGCGGGGAGCATTTTGGATAAGCCCATCCCGGATGGAAGAAACCGTCTGGCGGCAGAATTTCTGAACCGGTTTCTGAATTACTACGATGCGCCGGAGAAGCTAAGCTATATCGAAGCCTACCGCCGCCGCAGTCTGGTGATTGGCAGGCAGGTTACGGTGCTTTTGGGCAGCGAAAGCCGAAGCGCCTATGTCCAGGGGATCGACGACAGCTGCCGGCTGCTGGTACGCTACGAAAACGGGGAGACCGACTGCCTTTCCTACGGGGAGATCAGCGTGCAGGTATAACCGTTTAACTACAGACGAAAAGCAGGAAGCCAACCAGCTTCCTGCTTGTTTATGCCAGCAGCATCCCCAAAAGCTTGTCGTCCGTAAATGCCGGATGGGTATAGGCCGCGTCCAGAAGGGTGTCCACATTGTCCGCGTCGTTTTCGATTTCCTTGGAGAAAAGCTGGGCTGTGCGGAGAAAATCCCCGCCCACTTCCCGGATCAGCAGACAGGCCAGCACGGTGAATTTGACCCGGCTGTACAGGTCATAGTCCGACACCGCCTGGAGCCAATACCGCTGGACAAAGTACCGGGCCAGGGCGGCGGTTCGGCTGTCCCAGGGGCCGGGGTCTGGAGAACGGAGTCTGCGCTCCCATTCCGGGGTCAGCAGCTCCAGCCCCAGGAAAAAGTCCGGCAGCGCCCTGGAAGATGTGGGCTTTGCCAGGGCCTTGGCGGTTTCCAGGGCGTCCTCCGGGGAAAAGGGGGCGGTTTCGCCGCCATCCAGTGCCGACTGGGTTTGGCAGCCAAAGAGCAGCAGCAGCGCCAGACGTTGCCCCATGGGGCGGCGCTCCTCCGACAGCAGCGCCAGGGCCTGCTCCCGGCTGGCCTTCAGCAGGGCCATGGCCTCCCGGTCGTATAGGGCCGCCCCCGGTTCGGGGCGATCCTCCAACAAAAGCGGGGCGGGAGCGGCGGTCAGGATCAGCCGGGCCGCCTCCGGGCAGCTCAGCTCCAAGCCCCGTTCCATAAAATCCCCATAGTCGTGGGTCAGCCGGGGAAATTCCCGGCAGGTTCGACACAGCGCGCCTTCCCCTAACTCCGCCTGGATGCAGCATAGGCCGTCCCGGCGCCACATGGGACAGCGCCCGTCCGAAATGGTCATCAAGGTTTCACCGTCCACATCCCGCAGCACCGCCCGGAGGCAATCCCCCAGAGCGCCGGGCAAGGCCCGATAGCGGGCGGCGGAATCGGCATCCACCTGTACCTCCCAGCCCTGGCAGCAGCTATCCGGGCAAGCCCTGGCCAGACATTGAAAACGGTGGAAATAATCCGGTTTTCCAATTTTCATAACATACCAGCTTTCCGAAACAGAATGGAAACGCGGCGGGGCTGAAAGCCCCGCCGTTTTGGGTTTAGGGATTGGTCCGGATGGCGTTCATCAAGGAGGCGGCATCCTGCAAGGCCTGCTTGCTGCTGCTCACCGCTACTTGAAGCCGGGTGATTTGCTGCATTGCCTGGTCGGCCATTTCCGTGATTGCCGCGGCGGCGCTGTCCACCCGGGCAGTGGCCTCCCCCAGGACACCGTTGGCCTGGTGGTACACCAGCTCCGACCGTTCCCGGGCCATGCGCTCCATGCGCTCGGCCCGGCGGTAGGTATCCAGCTCCTCAGCCTGTTCGGCGGGAAGGGAGGATTTCGTTTCCGCCTCCAGGGCCTGGCAGCGCTCCTGGGCCTGAGCAAGCTGTTCTTGCAGCTGCGTGATCTGGGCCTTCAGCTCCTCCACCTGATCCTCCGCCGGCTGCTGGGCCAGCTGGGCACGAAGCTCCTCCGCCTCCGCGGTCAGCTGGTTGATCTGATTCTGGTGTTTTGTGTTGAGATATTCCAGGTAACGCACCACGTCCTCCCGGTTGAACCCGTTAAACGCGGAGCGGAAATTCTGTGCTGACGCCATGACTGAATCCTCCCATTTGCAGGAAAATATATTTTTACAATTATACCACATGGATTCCGGGAAAACAACCGGTTTTCCCTAAAAAAGCCCCCGCGTGGGAAAATTTCCCCGGCGGGGTAGGAAAATTAATGAACTGTTTACACCTGCCCTACTTTCTCTTTTCCTCCACCTGTGATAAAATGGAAAATACTTATCGGTTCCATCAGCAAAGCAGCCAGTTGGAATGGAACGAGGCCTTGCCTCCCCAATGGGGGCGGTGGCAGCCCGAACGGGCTGACGGAGGGGGTGTCGGTGGATGGATGCGCTGTCTTTCGGACACTCCCAAAAATCAAAGATTTTTGCCATCTCCCGCAAAGAGGGAGCCAAGACGTACTGGCAACTATCAACTGACACATCTGCTGCGTTCAGTCGATATGCATGAAATAGAAAAACAGGAGGGATGACAATGGGCGCTTGTGTGATTTTCTGCGCGGCGGCGTTTGACACGCTGGCCAGGCCGGTGGAGCCGGAGGATTATATCATTGCCGCAGACGGCGGCCTGCGGCATACCCAGGCATTGGGCTTAACGCCCCAGGAGACGCTGGGGGACTTTGACTCTCTGGGCTATACCCCGTCGGGGGCCAACGTGTTTCCTGTGGAGAAGGATGATACCGATTCCATGCTGGCCGTCCGCCGGGGACTGGCGCTGGGATTCCGGGAATTTTTGCTGTACGGCAGCCTGGACGGCCCCCGGCTTGATCATACGGTGGCCAATTTTCAGACGCTGCAATTTCTGGCGGATCGGGACGCCTATGGCTATCTGATCGGAATGGATACCATGGTCACTGTGGTCAAAAACGGCTGCCTTCAGTTCCCGGCGGGCTGTGCCGGGACGATTTCCGTGTTCTGCCTTGGGGCGCCTGCCCGGGGTGTGACGGAGCGGGGGCTGTATTATACCCTGGAGGACGGGGTGCTGACCAGCGGCTTTCCCTTGGGGGCCAGCAACCATTTCACCGGGGAAGAAGCCAGCATTTCTGTGAAGGATGGCAGCCTGCTGGTGCTGTGGGAGCGTAAGGCCGGTTTTCCGGACAGAAGATAGAAAAAGGAGATGCCTCCATGGAGCAAAGACAAGAACTTCCGGTTCTGGAAGCGCCGCCGGCGTTGGGCCTGACGGCGGAGCAGGTTCAGCAGAGACTGGCGGCCGGATGGGCCGCCGGTGCCCCCAGACCCTCGGGAAAAACGGAGAAGGAGATCATACTGACCCACTGCTTCACGTTTTTTAACCTCATTTTCGTGGTGCTGGGGGTGATGCTGCTGGTGGCCCGGTCATCGGTGATGAACATGGGCTTCCTGGTGGTGGCACTCATCAACACCGCCATCGGCGCGGTTCAGGAGATTCGGGCCAAGCGGGCGGTGGACAGGCTGACGCTGGTGGCGGAGCGGCCGGTGGCGGTGATTCGGGATGGAACGCGGCAGGAGGTGCCGCCGGAAACCATTGTCCGGGACGACATCGCGGAATTCGGCCAGGGAGACGCCCTCCCGGCGGATGGTATTCTCCGGGAGGGGGAGCTGTGGCTGGATGAGTCGCTGGTCACAGGAGAGGCCGATGCCGTAACCCGGCAGGCGGGGGATACCCTTCGTTCCGGCAGCGTGGTGCTGGCGGGCCGGGGCCGGGTGCAGCTGACGGCAGTGGGGGAGGACAGCTTCGCCGCCCGGCTGTCCCGGGAGGCAAAGGAAAATCACGCTGCCAAAAAGTCAGAAATGATGCGCTCCCTGGACCGGCTGATCCTGTGGGTGGGTATCGCCCTGGTTCCTGTGGGATTGATCCTGTTTTATCAAGAGTTTTCCGTGCTGGGCTTGGGACTGCGAACCAGCGTGGAGGGCACCGTGGCGGCACTGGTGGGTATGATTCCCGAGGGACTGTATTTGCTGACCTCCATCGCCATGGCGGCCTCGGCGCTGAAGCTGAGCCGGAACCGGGTGCTGGTACAGGATATGAACTGCATCGAGTCCCTGGCCCGGGTGGATGTGCTGTGCGTGGACAAAACCGGAACCATCACCGAACCGGATATGGAGGTGGAGGATCTGGTGCCCCTGGCGGACTGCCCGCCGGAGTACCTGGAAACGGTACTCAGCGCCCTGTACGGCGGTCAAGAGCCGGACAACGCCACGGCCAAGGCCATCCAGGAGCTGTTTCACGAGGACACCGGCTGGGTGGCGGAAAAGCGGATTCCCTTCTCCCCGGAGACGAAGTGGAGCGGCGGGATATTCGCCGAACAGGGGGCTTTCCTGGTGGGCGCGCCAGAGTTTATCCTGGGCAGCCGGATGGAGGAGCTGCGGGAGCAGGTAAACGGCTGGACGGATCGGGGCAGCCGGGTGCTGCTGGTAGCCAGCTATCTGGGCGATCCGGAACCGGGCAAGCTGGATCCGGCGGCGGTGACGCCCCTGGCGTTGGTGATCTTAAGCAGCCGCATTCGGGAAAACGCGGCGCAGACCTTTGCCTACTTTGCCCAGCAGGGCGTGGACATCAAGGTGATCTCCGGCGACGACCCCAGAACCGTCAGCCAGATCGCCCAACGCGCCGGCATTTCCGGGGCGGAGTGTTATCTGGATGCCAGCACCCTGGGGGAGGACGGGGACTATGCCCAGGCAGCTCGGGACAATACGGTGTTTGGCCGGGTGACACCGGAACAGAAGCGGCGGCTCATTGCCGCGCTCCAGGCCCAGGGCCATACCGTGGCCATGACCGGCGACGGCGTCAACGATCTTCTGGCCATGAAGCAGGCAGACTGCTCCATCGGTATGGCGTCCGGCGCCCAGGCCGCCAGCCAGCTGGCAAGCCTGGTTCTGCTGAACTCGGATTTTGCCGCCATGCCGGGCATTGTGGACGAGGGGCGGCGGGTCATCAACAACATCCAGCGGGCGGCATCGTTATTCCTGGTGAAAAATATTTTTTCCCTGTTCCTGTCGGTGATCTCCCTGTTTACGGATTGGCCTTACCCTTTGCAGCCCATCCACCTGACGGTGATCTCCGCCCTGACCATCGGTATCCCCTCGTTCTTCTTGGCCATGGAGCCGAACTACGACCGGGTGCGGGGACATTTTCTCCGGGGAGTGCTGCGCCGGGCTTTCCCCGGCGGCTTGACCAATGTATTCGCAGTGCTGCTGTGCCAGGCCTTTATGGATGTGTTCCAGCTTCCCGCCCAGCCCATTTCCACGGTCTGCGCCGGAATTCTAGCGGTGGTGGGTATGCTGGTACTGTTCCAGGTCTGTAAGCCCTTTGACCGGTTCCGGACGGTGATTTGGAGCGCCATGCTGCTGGGGCTGCTGGCGGTGTTCACCGTGCTGGGGGATTTATTTGCCCTGGGAGCCGGAAATATCCAGACCAAGCTGGTGATGGTGACTCTGCTGCTCATGACGCCCACGGTTTACCTTGTCATACTCCGAACCTTTGATTCCGTGGAAAAGGCGTACAAGGCGGTAAAAAGGAAGCTGAAACGGGAAAAGCTATGATGCGGGCAATGTGTGCCCGGTGCGGCAATCATCGCAACTTCCCTAACCCGCTCGGTATCGTTCCTGCGGAAAATTATAATTTGGCGGCGTAAAGGCTCCCCTGAAAGGGGAGCTGTCACAGCGTAAGC
>CAYYGF010000030.1:0-15523 GCA_964471315.1 uncultured Oscillospiraceae bacterium
CTCAGTCACAGCTTTCGCTGTGACAGCTCCCCTAGCAGGGGAGCCTTTACGCCGCTAAATTACAATACAGCTGACGAAAGCGCCAATAAGCACAAAAAAAATCCCGCCCCAAAAAATGGGACGGGATTTACTAACAAGGGAACGATACCGAGCGGTACCCAGTGGTATTACGACTACTGCCCAGCCCGCGCACGCATTGTCCGCGGCGACTCGCCGCTTAGCCGAAGACGGAAAGGAGGAAACCGGCCGCGATGGCGGAGCCGATCACGCCAGCCACGTTGGGGCCCATGGCGTGCATCAGCAGGAAGTTCGAGGGGTTGGCCTTCTGGCCCTGAACGTTGGACACACGGGCAGCCATGGGAACGGCGGACACACCGGCGGAGCCGATCAGGGGGTTGACCTTCTTGCCAGTGAGCTTGCACATCACGTTGCCGCCCAGCAGGCCGCCGGCGGTGGAGATGCCAAAGGCCACCACGCCCAGCACCACGATCTTCAGGGTGTTGGCAGTCAGGAAGGTGGAGCCAACCATGGTAGCGCCCACAGCGGTGGACAGCAGGATGGTGACAATGTTCATCAGCGCGTTCTGCACGGTGTCGGAAAGACGGTCGGTAACGCCGGTCTCCTTAAACAGGTTGCCCAGCATCAAACAGCCGATCAGAGGCGCGGTGTCCGGCAGCAGCAGGGCCACGAAAATCACGACCACGATGGGGAAGATGATCTTCTCGGTCTTGGACACGGTGCGGGTCTGCACCATCTTGATCTTGCGATCCTCGGGATTGGTCAGCAGATTCATAATGGGGGGCTGGATCAGAGGGATCAGCGCCATGTAGGAGTAGGCCGCCACGGCGATGGCACCCAGCAGATGGGGAGCCAGACGGGAGGTTAGGAAGATGGCGGTGGGGCCGTCGGCGCCGCCGATGATGCCGATGGAGGCAGCCTCAGAGCCGCTGAAGCCCAGGCAGATACCGCCGAAGAAAGCCACGAACACGCCCAACTGCGCGGCAGCGCCCAGCAGCAGGCTCTTGGGATTGGACAGCAGGGGGCCAAAATCCGTCATAGCGCCCACGCCCATGAAAATCAAGCAGGGATACAGGGATGTCTTAACGCCGATGTAGAAGATATCCAGCAGGCCGCCATGGCGCATGATCTCGCCATAGCTGTGATAGAACTCGCTGGTCTCATCCATAAAGGCAGTCCACAGCTCCTGGTGATACAGCCCGCCCAGAGGCAGGTTGCTCAGCAGGCATCCGAAAGCAATGCCAACCAGCAGCAGGGGCTCGAACTTCTTCACAATGCCCAGGTACAGCAGCACGCAGGCGATGATCAGCATCACCAGGTTCTGCCAGCCGCCGGTGGTGAAACCGGAGAAAATGGCATTGAAGCCGGAGCCTTCCCACAGGTTTAACAGAATTTCACCAACATTAACCATGGTTTGCCCTCCTTAAGCGAGGACGACCAGAGTAGCGCCGGTGTCCACGGTGGAACCCTTGGAAACCAGAACCTGGGCCACGGTGCCGGCCTTGGGAGCCATGATCTCATTTTCCATCTTCATGGCCTCCAGAACCACCAGAACCTCGCCCTCCTTCACAGCCTGGCCAGCGGTGACGTTGACCTTCAGAATGTTGCCGGGCATGGGGGCGGTCACAGGAGTGCCGGCCACGGGAGCGGGAGCCGCTGCGGGCGCGGGAGCCGCCACAGGAGCGGGAGCGGCCACGGGGGCGGGAGCCGCCACAGGCGCGGGAGCCGCGGCCACGGCAGAGCCGCCGATCACAGCCAGAGTCGCGCCGGTGTCCACGGTTGCGCCCTTGGCGATGGGCAGGGCGGTGATGGGGCCGGAGCAGGGGGCGTAGATCTCGTTCTCCATCTTCATGGCCTCCAGCACGCAGATCAGATCGCCTTCCTTGACGGTCTGGCCCACGGTAACGTTGACCTTCAGAATATTACCAGGCATGGGGGCGGACACGGTGGAACCGCCGGTGACGGAAACACCGGCAGCCGCGGGAGCGGCGGCAGGAGCGGCCACGGCAACAGGAGCAGCGGCGGGAGCCGCCACAGGGGCAACGGCAGCGTACTCATCCAGGAGCATCGCCTTACCGGCTTCGACCTCCACCTCATAGGTGCGGCCGTTCAGGGTCACTTTGTATTTCATGATTTACTTGACCTCCTTGATGGAAATGAAGCGCAGCTCATTCAGGGGCTTGCCCATTTTGTCAGCCACGATGGCCATGAGCATGGCGGCAGTTTTGGGTTCGACATCATACAGCTTCAGCTGGCCCGCGGAACCGGGAGCGGTGACGGGAGCAGCGGAAGCGGCAGGGGCCGGGGTGTGAACGGCGGCCACGGTGGCCTTGGCAGCGGCAGCCTTCTCGGCGGCCTTCTTGTCCTTGGCGATGAAGACCTTACCCATGATGGTGATCACACACATCAGCAGGATCAGGCCAAAGAACACAACGGCGTAGCCCATCAGCGCCACAACGGCGGCGTCCAGGATGCCGATGCTGTCCAGGGCGGAAGCTAACATCATGGTGTTACCTCCTTAGCACTCAACGATGGTGTAGGTAGCCACGTTCTCTTCCTTGGCCTTGCGCTCCTCCAGGAACTTCTCCGCCAGGTTGGGGAAGGCGATATAGCTCAGCACATCCTCGTCGGTCTTGGCCAGGTCGCCCAGCTTTTCCCGGGTCTTCTCCACAACGGGAGCCAGGGTGTCGGCGTAGCGGACGGTCAGAGGCTTCTCATCGCCCAGGATCTTCGCCTGGATCTCCGCGTTAATGGGGGCGGGGGTGTGGCCGTACTCACCGCGGCAGTAAGCCTTGATCTCCTTGGAGACGGACTTGTAGCGCTGGCCGTCCAGTACGTTGCGCACAGCCTGGACGCCGACCATCTGAGAGGTGGGGGTGACCAGGGGAGGATAGCCCATATCAGCGCGAACCTTGGGAGTCTCTACCAGAACCTCGTCGAACCGATCCAGAGCGTTCACCTGCTTCAGCTGGCTCAGCAGGTTACTCAGCATGCCGCCGGGAATCTGGTAGGTCAGGCACTGGGTGTCGGTGGCCATGGACTTGGGCATCAGCGTACCGTCGGCAATGAAGCCGTCCCGAACGGTCTTGAAGTAGTCGGCCATCTTCTTGGTCTGGGTGTCATCCAGATCCACCTCATAACCCAGCTGACGCAGGGCGTAAGCCAGGGTCTCGGTAGCGGGCTGAGAGGTGCCGCCGGAGAAGGGGGAGATGGCGGTGTCGATGATATCCACACCGGCTTCCACAGCCTTCAGATAGGTCATGAAGGCCAGGCCCGTGGTGGAGTGGGTGTGCAGGTCGATGGGCAGGTCGGGGGCGGCGTCCTTGATGGCGGAAACCAGGTCGTAGGCCTCCTGGGGGCCCATGATACCGGCCATATCCTTAATACAAATGGTAGAAGCGCCCATTTCCTTCAGCTCCTTGACCATCTCCACATATTTCTTGTGGGTGTGGACAGGGGAGGTGGTGTAGGAGATGGTGCCGGACGCGATGGCGCCGGCGTTGACGGTAGCCTCCATGGCGACCTTCAGATTGTTCACGTCGTTCAGAGCGTCGAAGATCCGGATGATGTCGATGCCGTTCTCCACAGCTTTCTTCACGAACAGCTTGACGAAATCATCGGGGTAGTGGGAGTAACCCAGCACGTTCTGACCACGCAGCAGCATCTGCAGCTTGGTGTTGGGAACCTTGGCGCGGATCTTGCGCAGCCGCTCCCAGGGATCCTCGTTCAGGTAGCGCAGGCAGACATCGAAGGTGGCGCCGCCCCAGCACTCGATGGCGTAGTAGCCCACCTTGTCGATGGTCTCCAGCATGGGCTCGAACTTGTCGTAGGGCAGCCGGGTGGCAATCAGAGACTGGTTCGCGTCACGCAGAACAGTCTCCACAAACTGAACTTTTTGAGCCATTATGTAGTAACCTCCGTAGAATGAATTTGGCTGGATGTTTCAAAAGCCTTTCCTGTGCCGCCTTGGGAAAAGAAGCACAGCAAAAGCTTCTGAGCCATCCGGTTATTTTAAGCCAGCCCGGCTTAGCGGACCGGTTAAAATCAAAATAGTGTAAAATGGTAAAGATTTTTTCCAATCCGAGGGATTTTCGGGAAATTCCCTATATAAGCCCCAATCTTCACCATTTACATCTTAGCATACACCCCGATAAAAGTAAATACATTTTTCGTTTACTCGATATAAAAATATCGGTTCTTTTGCCGTTTCTTTACTGGTAAAATGGACAATACCCCCAGCTGCCGTCGGGCCTGGAAGCCGGTTTTCGAACTCCCATGGAAAAGGGGAGAATCGGCCCCATTGGGGAAATTGCTGCCCCATTTTGCCCCAAGGGAGCGGAAATCGGGCGCTGACGGGATGATGAAAATTTTGCCAACTTGCATCCGTTTATTGTTGATTATGCACAACCTAACTTGTCCATCACCCGCAAATAAGTGTCTTTTTTGCATTTTTATCTGTATTTTATGGCATATTGAAGGAAAAATTTCCTTGCAGTGCAAGGGCTACCAAAATAAAAATGCAATTTTGTACTTGCAAAATTGCATTTCATGCTGTATAATTTTGACATTATCACCCCCGGGAACCAACCCGGAGACAAGGAGGAAACAATATGAAAATGAAGAAGGTTCTTTCCCTCATCCTGGTATTGGCTCTGGCGCTGACGTTGGCAGCTTGCGGCTCCGGTTCCTCTACCAAAATGACCATGGGTACCGGCGGCACCTCCGGCACCTACTACGCTTTCGGCGGTGTACTTGGTCAGTACATCAAAAACCATGCTGGTATTGAAGTCACCGTGGTCTCCACCGACGGCTCCAAGGCCAACATTGAATCCATTGCCGCTGGCGACTACCAGCTGGGCACCGTCCAGTCCGACGTTATGGCTTACGCCTGGGCAGGCACCCGTTCCTTTGAATCCAACAGCAAGATCGATTCCTTCCGGGTGGTTGGCGGCCTTTACGCTGAGGCTGTACAGCTGGTCACCATGAACCCTGACATCAAGTCCGTTGCCGATCTGAAGGGCAAGGCCGTTTCCATCGGCGCTCCCGGCTCCGGCGTTTACTTCAATGCTATGGACGTTCTGTCCGCCGCTGGTTTGACCGAGAACGACATCCAGGCCCAGTACCAGAGCTTCGCTGACAGCACCGACGCCCTGAAGGACGGCAAGATTGACGCCGCCTTCATCGTTGCCGGCGCTCCCACCGCCGCCATCACCGAGCTGTGCACCACCAACAGTGCTTACCTGGTGCCCATTGACGGCGAGGTCGCCGGCAAGCTGATGGCCGACTCCCCCTATTACACCGCCTACACCATTCCCGCCGGCACCTACGCAGGCCAGACGGAAGACGTGACCACCGTCACCGTGAAGGCCACCTTGATCGTTGCCGCCTCCGCCAGTGAAGACGATGTATACAAGCTGACCAAGGCCATCTTCGACAACGCCGATGCCATCGCCTCCGAAAACGGCAAGGGTGCGGAGCTGTCCGTGGAGAATGCCACCACCGGTATGGCCGCTCCCTTCCACGCCGGCGCCGCCAAGTACTACGCCGAGAAGGGCGTCACCGTCGAGACCAAGTAACCACGTTTTCTCGCTGGCTGCGGCAGTCCATTGCCGCAGCCAGCTTTCCCACACCTTGCATACGCCGTTTTTCCGGATAGCAGCACCGTAAACGGCATTTCTTTTCCCCCGTAGAAATCTTTCCCAGGAGGTAAGTCAATGGCTCTTTTCAAGAAAAAAACACCCGCCCCCGCCGAACCCATGGATCTGGATGCGGTCATGAAAAAATATGACCAGGAATCCAACGTCCGGATTTGGGAGGGGAAACCCCGGCTGGCCGTGAACTTCATACTGGCAGCCTTTTCCCTGTTCTGCATCTATGTAACATTGTTCACCAGCTGGCTGGAGGAGCTGCGGCTGACCTCCTTTGTGGCCTGGATCGTGTTTTTGGGCTTTTTGGTGTTTCCCGCCCGGAAAGGCCACCAGAAAACCAATGATATTCCCTGGTATGATATTGTCGGCATGATTGCCGGTACCGGCGCTTTTTTGTACTTCACATTTAACGCCGTGGACATCATCCAGCAGGGCAGCAACTTCGCCCCCTATCAGATTGCCATTGGCATCATTGGCATTCTGGCCCTGGCGGAGGTCTGCCGCCGGAGCGTGGGTCTGCCCATCTTGATCGTGGCTACCTGTTTTATCGTCTACGCCCTAATCTGGGGCCTGTCTAACCCCACGCTGATCGGCAAGCTGAACTACTCGGTGCGCTACCTGTTCTACAGCAAGGAGGGCATCCTGTCCACCCCCATCAACGTCTGCTCCAAGTTCATCGTGGTGTTCATCATCTTCGGCGCGTTCCTGGAGCGCACGGGCATCGCGGATTTCTTCATTAATATCTCCAACGCGGCGGTGGGCGGCTTCTCCGGCGGCCCGGCCAAGGTGGCCGTGGTGGTCAGCGCCATGGAGGGCATGGTATCCGGCTCCTCCGTTGCCAACACCGTGGGCTCTGGCTCCGTCACCATCCCGCTGATGAAGAAAACCGGCTACGAGCCGGAATTCGCCGCCGCGGCGGAAGCCTCCGCCTCCACCGGCGGTCAGATCATGCCCCCCATCATGGGCGCCGCCGCCTTCCTGATGGCGGACTATGTGGGCGTGCCCTACAGCAACATCGTGGTCCAGGCCATTCTGCCCGCGGTGCTGTACTTCGCCGGTATTTTCATCGCCGTTCACCTGGAAGCCAAAAAGCTGGGCCTGCGGGGTCTTAAGAAGGAAGAGCTTCCCAAGTTCCGCCCCCTGATGAAGCAGATCTACCTGCTGCTGCCCCTGGTGGTTCTGATCTATCTGGTCAGCAGCAACACCAAGAGCATCCAGTACGCCGCCGCCATCGCCATTGTGGTCGCCGTTGTGGTCAGCCTGTTCAATAAGGGCAATCGGATCACCCCCAAGCGGTTCCTGGAGGCGCTGGCCGCCGGTGGACAGGGCACCATCACCGTGGCTGCCGCCTGCGGCATCGCGGGCATTATTGCGGGCACCATCACCATGACGGGTCTGGCCAACATGCTGATCAACGGCATCGTGGCCCTGGCAGGTAATCAAGTCATCATCGCCCTGTTCTTGACCATGCTCTGCTGCATCGTGCTGGGTATGGGTGTGCCCACCACTGCCAACTACTGCATCATGGCCGCGACCTGCGCCCCCATTCTGGTTCGGATGGGCGTGCCTGCCATCGCCGCCCACTTCTTCGTGTTCTACTTCGGCATCGTGGCTGATCTGACGCCTCCCGTGGCCCTGGCCGCCTACGCAGGCGCCGCCATTGCCCAGGGCAATCCCATGAAAACCGCTCTGACCTCCACCAAGCTGGCCATTGCCGCTTTCATCGTACCCTACGTGTTCGCTCTGAATCCCGCTATGCTGCTGGTGGATACCACCGCCGGCGAGGTCATTCTGATCTGTATCACCTCTCTGGTTGGCATCTTCGGTGTCTCCGCCGCACTGGAAGGTTACGTTGGGGGCCATATGCCCTGGTATCTGCGGATCCTCAGTGCCGTGGGCGGATTGCTGCTGATCTACCCCGGCCTGGTCACCGACACTGCCGGAATGGTTCTGGTAGGCCTGGTTCTGCTGGCCCAGTTCTTGGCAAACAAGTCCGCGAAGATCACCCCCGTCAACGCCAATTAATCTGTTCCGCCTCCAAGCCCAGGCTGCGCCGTCAGCCTGGGCTTTTTTTGGCTATCCTGCTTTATTCCGTCTTATTGTATCGATATGATTTGATTCTTTGGAAACTTTTTGGCAATCTTGAATAAAAACTGGTGGACAAATGGGAATTTTTGCGATATGATAAGCATTGGAATCATGCGGTATTATTCCGCGAAATTTGAAAGAGGTGAAGTAATATGGCGTTTTCTTTTTTCGGCGGGGTTCATCCCAAAGAAAATAAGTGGTACGCTTGCGACAAGGAGACTCAGGTGTTTCCCGCTCCGGACATCGTCGTAATCCCCATGCAGCAGCATATCGGCGCCCCCTGCAAGCCCCTGGTAAAGAAGGGTGACCAAGTGACCGTCGGTCAGAAGATCGGCGATAACCAGGGCTTGTGTGTCCCTGTTCATGCTTCTGTTTCCGGTAAGGTCAAGGCCGTGGAAATGCGTGCCCACACCAGCGGCACTACAGTCATGAGTGTCGTCATCGAGAACGATCATCTGGACACCCTGTGTGAGGACATCAAGTCCCGCACTCAGGAGGAAGTGGATGCCCTGTCCGCCGAGGATCTGATCAACATCATCCACGAAGGCGGCATTGTCGGTATGGGCGGCGCGACCTTCCCCACCCATGTCAAGCTCTCCGGCGGCATCGGCAAGGTGGACACCGTCATCATCAACGCCGGCGAGTGTGAGCCCTACATAACCGCCGACGACCGGCTGTGCCGGGAGCACCCCGCGGAGCTGATGAAGGGCCTCAAGCTCATTATGAAGATCTTCGGCCTGTCCGAAGGTCACATCGGCATTGAGGACAACAAGCCCGAGGCCATCAAGGCCTTGAAAGATCACCTGCTGGATGGCATCAAGCTGGACGTACTCCCCGCCAAGTACCCCCAGGGCGCTGAAAAGCAGCTGATCTACGCCGTCACCGGCCGGGAGGTTCCCTCCGGCGGACTGCCCGCCGCTGTTGGCTGCGCCGTGTTCAACGCAGCCACCTGCAAGGCCATTCATGACGTGGTCTACGATGGAATGCCCCTGATCAAGCGGATCGTCACCGTCTCCGGTGACATTCTCATGGAGCCGAGAAACCTGCTGGTGCCCATCGGCACCTCCTTCAACGACCTGCTCAACGCCTGCGGCCACTCCGAGAATCCCTACAAGGTTCTCTCCGGCGGCCCCATGATGGGCGTTGCCCAGTATGACCTAAGCGTTCCCACCATCAAGGGCGTCAACGCCGTCACCGTCCTGGGCCGAAAGAACGAGTACGCCGTGGAGGACGTGCGCTGCCTGCGCTGCGGCAAGTGTATCGACGCCTGTCCCATGAAGCTGATGCCCGTGCTGATGTACAAGGCTCTGCAGAGTAACGATGTGGAGGAAATGAAGGCCAACAACCTCATGGACTGCATCGAATGCGGCTCCTGCGCTTACACCTGTCCCGCCAGCGTTCCCCTGGTGCTGGGCTTCCGGGTGGGCAAGCAGATGATCCGCAACGCCGCCGCCAAAGCGGCCAAGAAATAAGGAGGCGGGAATCTTATGGCACAAATGAAATACTTTTACGAGCTGACGATTTCCAGCTCCCCCCACGTGCATTCCCCCATCACCACCCAGACCATCATGCGGGACGTACTCATCGCCCTGGCTCCGGCGCTGATTGGCAGCATCTGCTTCTTCGGCTTCCGGGCGCTGACGGTGACCCTGGTCAGCGTGGCCGCCTGCGTGTTCTTTGAGTGGGCTTACTGTAAGATCACCAAGATGCACTGCAAAATCTATGACCTGTCCGCCTGCGTCACCGGCGTGCTGCTGGCCTTCGTCTGCCCGGTCACCATTCCCTACTGGACCATCATTCTGGGTGCGCTGTTCGCCATCGTGTTGGTGAAGATGCTCTTCGGCGGCCTGGGCCGGAACATTGTCAACCCCGCCCTGGCGGGCCGTGCCTTTATGTTCAGCTGGCCTGTGCTCATGAGCACCTGGACGAAGGTTGGCTTCAGCAACGCCGTCAGCGTCATTTCTCCCGACGCCGTTACCGCCGCGACGCCTCTGGCCAGCATGCATCAAGGCGTTCTGTGCGAGGATTCTATTCTCAATCTGTTCCTGGGTAATGTTGGCGGCTGCCTGGGCGAGACTTCCGCCCTGCTGCTGCTGATTGGCTTCGCGTACCTGCTGTACCGCAAGGTCATCACCGCCCGGATTCCCGTGGCCTTCATCGGCACCGTGGCTGTCCTGAGCTTCCTGTTCCCCCAGGGCAATGACCGCATTACCTGGATGGCTGCGCAGTTGTTCGGCGGCGGCTTGATGCTGGGCGCCATCTTCATGGCCACCGACTACGTGACCTCCCCCGTTACCAAGCTGGGTCAGATCGTCTACGGCATTGGCTGCGGCGTTCTGACCATCCTCATCCGTTACTTCGGCGGCTATAACGAGGGCGTTTCCTACGCCATTCTGATCATGAACTGCTGCGTCGTCCTGCTGGATCGGATCGGCCGTCCCGTGAAGTTCGGCGCACCAAAAAAGGAGGCGGCGAAGTAATGAAAACCGAATCCACTGTAAAATACGTTCTGCGCCTGGCGCTGACCCTTCTGCTGATCACCGCTGTGGTGGCCGTGGCTCTGGCCGGTGTAAACTCCGTCACCGCGCCTAAGATTGCGGAACTGAACGAGCAGAAAACGCAGAAGGCCATTGAGGCCGTTCTCCCCGGCGGTGGCAGCGAGGTTGCCTTTACCGACGATACCGGCCTGGTTTCCACCGTTTACAAGGGCGATGCCGGTTACGCGGTGCAGGTGGCTCCCGCCGGCTTCGGCGGCACCATCTCCATGATGGTCGGCGTGGACAATGACGGCAAGGTGCTGGGCATTTCCATCATCAATCAGTCCGAAACCGCTGGTCTGGGCGCTGTGGCCGCCGCTGACACGTCCGCAGGCGAGGCGTTCCGTGACCAGTTTGCCGGCATGAGCGGCTCCGTTTCCGTCACCAAGGACGGCGGTGCGGTGGATGCCCTTACCGGCGCCACCATCACCTCCCGGGCGGTCTGCTCCGGTGTCAACGCTGCCCTTGCCTGCGTTGCCAGCTTTGGTTGATAGGAGGTAAGCGCAATGAATTTCAAGAAACAATTCAAAGAGGGCCTGCTGACCAAGAATCCGGTTCTGGTGCAGCTGCTGGGCATGTGCTCCACTCTGGCCATCACCACCAGCCTGTTTAACGGCATCGGCATGGGCGTAGCGGTCACCATCATTCTGATCTGCTCCAACGTACTGATTTCCGCTCTGCGCAACTTCATTCCCTCTCAGATCCGCATTGCGGCGTACATCACCATCATCGCGGGCTTTGTCACCGTGGTTGACCTGGCGCTCCAGGCCTTCATTCCCGCGCTGTCCGCATCCCTGGGTGTGTTCATCCCTCTGATCGTGGTGAACTGTATCGTTCTGGGCCGGGCGGAAGCCTTCGCCTCCAAGAACGGCGTTCTGGCCTCCGCAGTGGACGGCCTGTGCCAGGGCATCGGCTACACCGTGGCGCTGATTGTGGTCTGTGTCATCCGGGAACTGCTGGGCAGCGGCACCTTCGGCGGCGGTCTGCTCAACGGCGGCGAGGGCATCCGCATCATCCCCGCCCAGTTCCCCGCTATGCAGATGGTCATGCCCGTGGGCGGCTTCCTGGTACTGGGCTGTGTCATCGCCGGTTCCCAGTGGCTGATGAAGCACCTGGAAATGAAATCTAAGAAGAAGGAGGCCGCGAAATAATGGAAGCGATTCTCGGTATTATTATCAGCGCCATCCTCAGTGAGAACTTCATTCTGGTGAAATTCTACGGCATCTGTCCCTTCATGGGCGTCTCCAAGAAGATCGACACCGCGCTGGGCATGGGCATGGCCGTTACCTTCGTTATGGCCCTGGCCTCCGCCGTGTGCTATCTGATCAATCTGCTTCTGGTGTCTCTGAACCTTGCCTACATGCAGACCGTGGCCTTTATCTTGGTCATCGCCGCTCTCGTGCAGATGGTGGAGATGTTCCTGAAGAAGTTCGTCCCCGCCCTGTATAAGGCTCTGGGCGTGTTCCTGCCGCTCATCACCACCAACTGCGCTGTTCTGGGCGTGGTGCTGGTGAATGTACAGGAGGGCTACAACTTTTTGCTCAGCACCATCAACGGCGCTGCCGGCGGCCTGGGCTTCACCGTGGCCATCGTCCTGTTCGCCTCCATTCGGGAGCGGGTCAACAAGACCGAGTGTCCCGAGTGCTTCAAGGGATTCCCCATTGCCTTGATTGCCGCTGGTCTGCTGGCGCTGGCGTTTATGGGCTTCTCCGGCTTGAAGATTTTCTAAGGAGGGCGAAAAATGGATATTTTGATTGCTGTTGCGATTCTCGGCGGCTTGGGCCTGGTATTCGGTCTGGTACTGGCTGCCGCCTCCAAGGTCTTTTATGTGGAGACCGACCCCCGGTTGGATCAGCTGAATGAGTGCCTACCCGGCGCCAACTGCGGCGGCTGCGGCTTTGCCGGCTGCGGCGCTTACGCCGAAGCAGTGCTAAAGGGGGAAGCGGAAATCGGCAAGTGCGCCTCCGGCGGCAACGAGTGTGCCCAGGCCATGGCGGCCATTATGGGCGTCAAGGCGGAGGCCGTCACCCGGAAGGTGGCGCTGGTTCGCTGCTCCGGCGCGAAGACCTATGATGCCGAAGGCAACCTGACCAAGGGTGCCAAGATCAAGGCCAATTACGAGGGCTTCCACGACTGTCTGGCCGCCTCCAAGGTCGGCGGCAGCGGCCCTCTGTCCTGCAAGTTCGGCTGTCTGGGTTACGGCACCTGCACCAAGGCCTGCAAGTATGGCGCCATCAAGGTGGTCAACGGTGTGGCCCATGTGGACGAAGATCTGTGCGTTGGCTGTATGGCCTGCGCCGCCGTTTGTCCCCGGAATCTGATCGTTCCCGTAGAGCCGGATCGGAATGTGGTCATCGCCTGCGCCTCTCTGGCCAAGGGCGCCGCTACCACCCGGGCCTGCACGGTGGGCTGCATCGGCTGCGGCCTGTGCAAGAAGATCTGCCCCAAGGAAGCCATCACTGTGGAGAACAACCTGGCCCGCATTGACTACACCAAGTGCGACAACTGCGGCCTGTGCGCCACGGTCTGTCCCAAGAAGCTGATTAAGGATTCTAAGGTCGAGACTCTGGGCGAGCCCACCACCCAACCCATCAACGGCCCCACCGTCTAGCGGCGAGCCGCCGCTGGCAATGCGTGCCCGGTGCGGTGGTAATCGTCACTTCCCTGACCCGCTCGGTATCGGCGGTCTGTTTCGTAGGGCGAGGTCATGACCCCGCCGGACACTTACGTGAGTGAGCGCCCAACCAGTTAGCCAAAAACCTTCCCCTTGAGGGGAAGGTGGCACGGCGCAGCCGTGACGGATGAGGTGCGGCCAGTGGCGGCGGACAATGTGTGCGCCAGCTGGGTGCGAATCGCAACACCATTGGGCACCGCTCGGTTTCGTTACCGTTATTTCAATAGGGAAAGGACCGGCCAATGTTGGCCGGTCCTGTTCTTTTTGGTTATCTTACGAAAGAAGTGCTCATGGTGCAGCTCCAAGCTTCGCCGGGATTCAAGATGGCGGCGGCGGGCTTTTCGTCCCAGCTGCGGCTGCCGTTTTCCGGGCTGGGCAAGCTGTACCAGGGCTCGATGCACACAAACTTGGGCATACCCGGCTTCGACCAGATCAGAGTGTAGGGGAACTCGGAAATGTCACACACCACGCCCCGGCCAGTGTCCTTCTCGTACAGGCCCAGGGTCTGGGAGCGGAGATTCACCATACAGTGGCTGTCATTGGCGAACAGCCGCTCATCCAGGGGAATGGCCTGGATGTTGCTGCCCAGGTAATAGATGTTGCCATGCATCAGACCATGGGGCTGGTTATTGATGCAGATGGGGGACTCCATCTCGGAAAAACGCAGTTCATAATCGGTGGCCACATGCTTGTCGTCAAAGGGCACTGCGAAACCGGGATGATAGCCAATGCCAAAGGGCATCTGCTCGGTATCCAGGTTTTCCACCGTCAGGGTATGGTGGACGGTATCCCCTTCCAGGGTGAAGGTGGACACCAGGCGGAATTCATAAGGGAATTTTTCCAGTGTCTCCGGACTGCTGCAAATTTCCAGCACAATGGTATCCGCCGTCTGATCCACAAAGTCATGCTCCATCAGCCGGACAAAGCCATGCTGGGCCGCCTGGAAGGTCTGACCCTTTGCCTCGATCACGCCGTCCACAACCTTACCCGCATGGGGGAACAGGATGGGCGCGTGGAAGCCCCAGACCGCAGGATCCGCCTGCCACATATGCTCCACGCCGTCGCATTTGCGGATAACGCTTTTCAACTGGGCGCCGTAGGTGGTGACTGTGACCTTTAGGTATTCATTTTCGATAGAATAGTCCATGATAGTTCCTCCTATATACCTTCCGGACGGGAAGGCTTATTTTTTCCGCTTCTTCCACTGGGCCACCGCCAGCTCATCGCAGCGGTTGTTTTTTGGATTTTCCGCGTGACCCTTAACCCAATGGTAATGCACCTCATGCTTCTGGGTCAGATCCAGCAGGGTTTCCCATAGGTCGGGGTTCAGAGCGGGCTTTTTGTCGGATTTTACCCAGCCCCGTTTTTTCCAGCCCCAGGCCCAGCCCTTTTCCAGTGCGTCAATGACGTATTTGGAATCCGAGTACAGCTCCACAATGCAGGGCTCTTTCAACGCTTCCAGGCCCCGAATCACAGCGGTCAGCTCCATCCGGTTGTTGGTGGTTTTGTCCTCCCCGCCGGACAGCTCCTTTTCCACCCCGTTATACTCCAGGATGGCCCCCCAGCCACCGGGGCCGGGGTTGCCAGAGCAGGCCCCGTCGGTATACAATGTCACGGTTTTCATTCCGTGACCTCGCCATCTTCTTCCATGCTTTCCACACGCTCCAAAGAGACAACCTGGTTGCCCTCCTCGATGCGCATGACGATGACGCCCTGCACATCCCGCTTGTAGACGTTGATGGAGGAAGCCGGAATGCGGATGATGACGCCGCCGTTTTCGATGAGCATCACATCGTCATTCTCCCCCACCACCCGGCAGCCAGCCACGTTTCCGGTCTTGGGCGTGATGTTGTAGTTCTTGAGGCCCTTGCCGCCCCGGCTTTGAGCCGTCTTTTCTCCGTTGGGGCCGGTGCGCAGATATTCCGACAACTCGGTACGCTTGCCGTAGCCGTTGACGGTGACGGTCAGCAGGGTCTTACCCTCCTCCGCCTTTTCCGCGCCGACGACATAATCCTCACCGGTTAACAGAATTCCGCGAACACCCGCCGCGTCCCGTCCCATGGGCCGCACGTCGTTCTCGTTAAAGCAGATGGCCATACCCTGGGCCGTAGCCAGCAGGATATTGTCGTTTCCGTTGGTGCGGATGACGTTGATCAAGTGGTCGTCCTCGTCCAGAGTAATGGCCCGGATACCAGTTTTCCGGTTGGTTTTCAGGGAAATAAAGGGAATCCGCTTAACAGTGCCCTTCCGGGTGACCATCATCAAAAATTCATTATCGTCAAACTCCCGGGTGATGACCATGGCGGTGACCTTCTCCCCAGGCTCCAGGGGCAGCACGTTCACAATGGCGGTGCCCCGGGCGGTACGGCCCGCTTCGGGAATCTGGTAGCCCTTCCGGTGGTGCACCCGGCCCAGGTCGGTGAAGAACAGCATATGGTCATGGGTGGAGGCGATGGTCAGGCTCTTGACGTAGTCTTCCTCCTTCAGATTTTGGGCATTGACACCCCGGCCGCCCCGGCTCTGGGTCCGGTAGGTGTCCACGGGCATCCGCTTGATGT
>CAYYGF010000031.1:0-3436 GCA_964471315.1 uncultured Oscillospiraceae bacterium
GACCTGGGATGAAATAAACCGGTGCAGAGCGATGGATTATGGGCGCTTGACATTTCCCAGGAAAAACGGGGATCCAGAGCTGACGGAACGGGTCAAGGCGGCCAGAACTGCCTGCAAAAAGGGATTGGAGCGAAAGCTACGGAGCTTTGCCGATGACTCTTCCCAGATTTTGGCGGATCTGAAGCAGGCAGCGGCGGGAACCAGAGGCCTGGTCGCGCTGGTGCGGCAGTTTGGACAGGATTACGCGGCGGTAAAACGAAGCCGCCGGTGTCTGGATTTTGGAGATCTGGAACATAAAACACTGGACCTTCTGCTGGGAAGGAACCGGGCAGGCACAACCGCTGCTGCCCGGGAAATCGGCCGCCGTTACCGGGAAATTCTGGTGGATGAATACCAGGATTCCAATGGCGTGCAGGACGCGATTTTCTCTGCCTTGACGGGAGAAAAGCAGAACTGTTTTTTGGTGGGGGATGTGAAGCAGTCCATCTATCAGTTCCGTCTGGCGGATCCGGGGATTTTCCTGGAAAAATACCAGCAATATCTCCCGGTAGAGGAGGAAAAGCCCGGGCAGGGACGGAAGGTGCTGCTGAGCCACAATTTTCGTTCCGGTGGTGAGGTTATCAGCGGTGTCAACGATGTGTTCCGGCGGTGTATGCGTCCCCGGGTGGGCGGATTGTTCTATGGACAGGCGGAAGCCCTTCGGGAAGGCGTTCCCCATATCCCGTTGGGGGAGCCTGGTGTCGAGCTTTATGCTCTGGAAACCAGGGAGGATACCTATGCCGAAGAAGCAGCCTTTGTGGCTCAGAAGATCCATACCATGCTGCGGGAAGGGACGGCAGTCCGGAAAAAAGGCCAGCTTTCTCCGGTTCAACCGGAGGATATTGTGATTCTGCTCCGGTCTCCCGGAAGTGCCGCCGGGTATTTTCAGCGGGCTTTGGAGCAGCGGGGGATTCGCTGTGCCACAGGCGGTGGCACGGATTTGCTGAAAACAGAGGAAATCGGTGCCCTCCGAGCACTGCTGCAGACCATCTGGAATCCCAGACAGGATATTCCGCTGATTGCCACGTTGGCTAGCCCGATTTTCGGCTTTACCGCCGATGATCTGGCGGCAATTCGTGGCCCGCGAAAAGAGGGCAGTATGTACGATGCCGTCGCGCAAAGCACGGAGCCAAAGGCTGCCGCTTTTTTGAAAACGTTAAAAATTCTGCGGGAAGAAGCCCGACGGGGAACTTTGACGGGCCTTCTGGAGCGTTGCTTTGCTTTAACCCGGATGGACAGTATTTATGCCGCGATGCCATCCGGAGAGACAAAATGCGCCAATTTGCAGGCATTTTACCAGCTTGCTGCGGACTTTGAACAGGGAAATCAGCGGGACTTATCCCAATTCCTGGAGCATCTGGATGCTATGGAGCAGCGGGGACTGGTATCGGCGGATTCCACCGGAGCGGGCTGTGTCCAGATTATGAGCATCCACAAATCCAAGGGCCTGGAATTTCCGGTGGTGTTTTTATGTAATCTGGCCAGAAAGTTTAACCAGGAGAGCCTCAGAGCGCAGATCCTGTGCGACAAAGAGCTGGGATTGGGCCTTTCCGTGGCGGACAATACCAACCGGCTTCGGTATCCCTCCATCGCCAAGCGGGCAATTGCCGCGAAAATGGAGGCGGAAAGCGTTTCCGAGGAAATGCGGGTGCTTTATGTTGCCATGACCCGGGCCAAAGATCGTTTGATTATGACCTATGCGGCCCAGACCCTGGCGGCGGATCTGAAGGATATTTCCTTGAGAATGGACTTTGACGGCGGGGAACTGCTGTGCCGGGATGCCATCTGTATGGGGGACTGGGTGCTGCTTACGGCATTGGGCCGGACGGAGGCGGGAGAACTGCACGCCCTGGGCGGACGGCCCTGGAAAACACAGTCGGGGGATATCCCCTGGAAAATCTGTGTTGGACAGATTCCGGAGGAAACCATGGGGACAGATAAGTGCTGGGAAGAAAGCCAGACCATGCCGCCGGAGGCAAAAGAAGCCTTGCGCAACGCGCTGGCCTTCCGCTATCGTCATTTGGAGGCAACCCAGGCGCCATCCAAGCAAACCGCCACCGGCCGAAAGGGACGGGTCAAGGACATGGAGGCTGCTGAGGATACCCAAGAGCCAAAGGCATTGGTACGTACCTGGCGGCGTCCCGGGTTTGATTCGGGGCAGCTTGCGGGTAAGGCCTACGGCAGTGCCATCCACCTGGCCCTGCAATATCTGCGCTATGAAAACTGCGGCAGCACGGAGCAAGTCGCCCAGGAAATGGAGTATCTGGTGGAGAAGGGCTTTTTGACACCCGAGCAGGGAAGATTGGTCAACTGCGAGAAGATCGCCCGGTTCTTTGCCAGTGAAATCGGTCAAAAGCTACGCACCGGTACGGATTATCTGCGGGAATTCAAATTCTCCATTCTGGATGACGGACGGCATTATGGTGAGGGACTGGAATCGGAGCAGGTGCTGCTGCAAGGTGTGGTGGATTGCGCGCTGCTGGAACCGGATGGCGTAACGGTGATTGACTTTAAAACGGACAATGTGACGGAGCAAACTGTTTCCGCTGCGGTTGCCCGATACCGTCCCCAGGTGCAGACCTATGGGGAGGCGTTGAGCCGCATTTATGAAATGCCCATCAAAGCGGAATACCTCTATTTTTTCAAGCTGGACAGGTTTGAATCCATTTCGGAATAAAGTAGAAGGGGCACCCGGATTTCCGGATGCCCCTTTGCGTCAGCGGCTGTTTCGGTTCTGGTTTTCGTTCTTGTTCTCGTTTTCCCGGTTATTCTCGTTGCGATTCTGATTGTTATTCTGGTTCCGATTCTGATTGTTCATATCGTGGATCCTCCTGTTTTTTCTCACGGCTGAGCCGCTATGGTAGCTTACCCAAATTTTTAGGATTTATCCTTGGCTTTGAACAGAACGCTGGCGATGAGTCCGGCCAAAATCGCGGCGGTAATGCCTCCCGCGGTGGCTTTCAGCCCGCCGGTGAAGATTCCCAGAAAGCCGTCCTCCTGGATCGCCTCTTTTACGCCCTTGGCCAGGGTACTGCCGAAGCCTGTCAGAGGCACGGTGGCGCCGGCCCCGGCAAACGCAATCAAGGGCTGATACAAGCCCACAGCCCCAAGAAGCACACCGGCTACCACATAGCTGACCAAAATCCGGGCAGGGGTCAGCTTGGTCTTGTCAATCAAAATCTGACCGATGAGACATAAGATCCCGCCTACAAGAAACGCTTTCACATACTCCATACGTTACCGACCTCCTGTGATGGCTACGGCGTGGCAGACGCCGGGGATGGGCAGTCCCTGCTGGGTGGAAGTGGGGGAGAGCAGGGCGCCTGTTCCGCAGAACAGGATTTTTTTCAACTTCCCGGTTTGCAGCTGGCCCAGCAGGCAGCCGCACAGGGTGATG
>CAYYGF010000031.1:3446-10831 GCA_964471315.1 uncultured Oscillospiraceae bacterium
GCCGCAGCCGGAGCCTCCGGCGTGGACATCCTGCTTTTCCAGATCAAAGACCAGTGTGCCGCAATCGGTCAGCTTGCCGCCAAGGGAGAGCCCATCCCGGCGGGCCAGCTCCAGCAGCATTTCTTTCCCCACCTGGCCCAGATCTCCGGTGACGATCAAGTCAAAATCCTCCGGCCCGGTTTTCAGATCGGCAAAATGGGCGCGGATGGTGGCGTAGGCGGCGGGGGCCATGGCGGCTCCCATATTGTTGGCGTCCTGGATACCCAGGTCTGTGACGGTACCGATGGTACAGGCGGTGATCTTCGGCCCCTTTCCTTGATTGCTGACCAGCGCCGCGCCGGAACCGGTTACCGTCCACTGGGAGGTGGGTGTCCGCTGTCCGCCGTAGCCAAGCGGAAACCGGTACTGCCGCTCCGAGGAGGCAAAGTGGGAGGAGGTCATGGCTACCACCTTGTCGGCGAAGCCGCCGCCTACGGCCATGGAAGCCAGAAGCAAGCTCTCCGCCATGGTGGAGCAGGCGCCGTACAGCCCCAGATGGGGCAGTCCGGTATTGCGCAGCGAGAAGGACGAGCCGATGCATTGATTCAGCAGATCACCGGAAAAAACCAGATCAAATTCGGACTGGGGAAGTCCCGCTTTTTCCGACAGCTTCTTCAATGCCTGCTGCTGCATATATTTTTCTGCCTGTTCCCAGGTTTTCTGTCCGAAATAGGTATCCCGGCATTTGATGTCAAAGGTATGGGCCAGAGGGCCTTCCGCTTCCTTTTTTCCTGCCACACTGGCCCAGGCGGTGATGACCGGGGAATCCGGGTGGATAAAGCTTTGTTTTCCCCGTTTTAGGTTAGCCATAGATGCACCTTCCTTGTTTTTTTCTTAGTATGCGCAGGGCTTGCAAATGCGATACAGGCAAGTTATAATAAGGAAAAAAGAGCGGGGAGGAAAAGATCGTGACATATTGTGTCCAAAAAGCGGAAGAAGGGGACATGTCCCGAATCGCAGAAATTTATGCCTATGCCCGGGCCTTCATGGCGGCAAACGGCAATCCGACCCAGTGGGGGACTGACCGCCCACCGCTGGCCCAGTTGGAACGGGATGTCACGGCGGGAAATCTGTATGTAATCGCGGATGGAAAGGAAATTCACGGGGTGTTCGCCTTCCTGTTGGGAGACGACCCGACCTATGCGGTGATTTATGACGGGGCTTGGCATTTTGACAAGCCCTACGGTACCCTACACCGGGTGGCCGGGGACGGCAGCGGCGGGATCTTTGCCGCTGCTGTGGCGTTCGCCCAGCAGCATAGCGGCTATCTGCGCATCGATACCCATGAAAACAACAAAATCATGCAGCATGTGATCGAGAAGGCTGGCTTTCAAAGGTGCGGCAGGATCATCACCGATGACGGTACGCCCAGAATCGCCTATGACTGTCTCAGAGAGAGGGAGGAAACATGAAAGAAAAAACATTCAACGGCAACCAGCTTAAGGTCATTGCCATGGCGGCCATGACCATCGACCACCTGGTATGCGTCGTGTTTCCCGGCTATCCGAAGGATTGGTGGATTCTGGCGCTGCACGCCATCGGCAGAATGGCGGCACCGATTTTCTGGTTTTTTGTGGCGGAGGGTTATCATTATACCCGGGATTGGCGAAAATACGCATTTCGACTGTTCCTGTTTGCGATTGTAGGCCACTTTGCCTATAATTTTGCCTTTGGCATTCCGTTTATTCCCTTCCAAACCACGGTGTTCAACCAGACCAGCGTGATCTGGACATTGCTGGGGGGACTGCTGGCGCTGGTAATCGCGGACAGCGACCGGCTGAAGCAGTGGCAGAAAACGGTTCTGATCCTGCTGATCTGCGTGATCACCTTCTGCGCGGACTGGAGCTGCATCGGCGCCATGGTCATTTTGTACATCGGAGAAAACCGGGGCAATTTCAAAAAGCAGATGACCATGATGCTCTTGTGGGTGGCAGTCTATGGAGCGGTGTACGCCATTTTCATCGACCCGGTTTACGGCGTGCTGCAGATGTTTGTGGCCCTGACCATCCCGCTGCTGAAACGTTACAACGGCCAGCGGGGAAGCTGGAAGGGTATGAAGTGGTTTTTCTACCTCTATTATCCCCTCCACCTGGTGGTCTGCGGTTTGATTCGGATAGCGCTCCACGGCAATATCGGCGTGATGATTGGCGGATAAGAAAAAACAGCCTGCATCCAATTGGATGCAGGCTGAAATTTGTTTGGTTATCCCATTCTCCGAGCGCCGTAGTAATGCTCGGCCCAGTAGCCGCTGGTCAGGTCGGAATAGGAGACCGTGGAGCGGTAATTAGGAGAATGGATGAACTGGCCGTTTCCGGCATAGATGCCCACATGGGAAAGACCGCTGGTGTAGGTATTGGCGAAGAACACGATATCGCCCACCTGCAGGTTGGACTTGTCCACATAGCTGCCCTGCTTATACTGGTCGGTGGGGATGCGGTAAGGGGAGTAGCCCACCTGCTTGAGCACGTAATACACAAATCCGGAGCAGTCAAAGCCGCTGGGGGAAGCGCCGCCGTTGACATAGGGGGTTCCCAAGTATTTCTGGGCCTCCGCCAGAATCTGGGCGCCGGAGGCGCCGGAAACGCTGGGGCTGGAAGGCGCGGCAGAGCCGGAAGAACCGGAAGAAGCGGAGCCGTTCAGCGCGGCGGCACTGGGGGCTACACCGGTGGATTTGCCTAGTCGGTAAAATTTCGGGGTGTTGGGAGATGCCTGGTTTTCATAGGGAATTTCCGTCAGTTCCAGGAAGTCGCTGCGTATGTAGCAGATGGCGCCGTTATAGATGACCTTGTACCAGCCGTTGTTCAGGCCCAGGATGTAGCATTTGCTGCCCGTAGACGCGACAGCGACTTTCCCGTAGGAAGTGGAGGGGCCGGAACGGAGGTTGACGTTGGTGCCTACCACCTGGCCATAGCCCAGCTCCGCGTTTTCCCGGGTGAGCACGTTTAAGTAGCTTTCGTGCATGTAGCCTTCCTGGAGGTTATAGTTGACCTTGTACCAGGAGCCGGACTTGCTGATGACCACAACGCAGTCATTCCGGGGGGCTGTAGCAAGGATGGACGCGTTGGCATCCGGGGCGGAGCGCAGCCGCAGGGAACTGGCGTTCACGAAGCCGATTCCGTGCATCATGGTGCCCGCCGCGGAAGCGGGGATGATAAGGGCGGCGGCAGACAGAACGACTGCCAGCAAAACTGTGACGATTCTTCGGGTGAAATTCATACTTTGTCCTCCGTCTTTGGGATAGCCTAAGGGATTGGAGTTATCCCGCAGGCTTAAGGCAACACCGCATAATGGGGCAAAAGATCCGCCGAAGCCCGCTGTCCCCATTGAGCGGTGTTGCCTTAAATAACAGGCGGGTTATTTACCCGCCAGCGCGCGTTCCAGCCACACACAGCCCAGATCCAGGGCCGTGTAAAAGCCGTCTTTCTCGCTTTTCTTTACAATCCGGTCCCGGCTCTTGGCGGCGGGGTCAGTCAGCTGAAGCTGTACCGCCACCCGGGTGGCAATGTCCATATCGCCCTGCTTCTTGGTCTCCAAAATCTGAAGCATCACGATGTGGCTGTCGGCCATGGAACCGTAGTAAACAAGATTGTCTTTCCGCATCAGCGGACGTCCTTTATACATAAGAACTGCATTTTCGTCAGCCATGAAAGGCACCTCCTGCAAAAATGTAATCAGATTGTAACATATTGTTACATGAATGTCAAGTATTTTGCCGCAAAAACCAGGATTTTACCTGGTTTACGTAATATTATTGACACAATTTGACAAAAATGGAAAGACGGAGGGAAAAGTATGAAATTATCAAGCTGCATTTAGCCGTACAGAAACGGCTTTTTTACGAAGTCTGCCCAGGCAGGTTTTCATAAAACAAGGGGCTTTTGCGCCCAGCAAAAGCCCCTTGGCTTTGGATCATTCCTGTTCGAACAGGTATTCCCGAACCAGCACCTGCATCAGCTCGTCCCGGTCGATCTTGCAGATCATGCTCCGGGCACTGTTGTAATTGGTGATATAGGTGGGGTCTTCCGTCAGCAGATAGCCGACGATCTGGTTAATGGGATTGTAGCCCTTCTCCGTTAAGGCCTCATACACACTCCGGAGAATGCGCCGCATGTTCTCTTTGTCATCACTGGGCACTGTGAATTTTTGGGTATCTGTTTCCGTCATGGCTTTCAGCCTCCCTTAGAAGTAGAATGTAGTCATTATAACCGAATTTTAGAAGACTGTAAAGCCCTAAATGTGGAATTTTTTGTAAAGTTTTCTTAAGCAGAGTTACCGCAGCACCGCGTCCAGCTTCTCCTTCAGCGCGGCAAGCACCTTGGCGACCACCGCCTCGGAGTCGGTATCCGTCAGTGTGCGGTCATCTGCCCGGAGTTCCAGAGAGAAGGCCATGCTCTTTTTGCCCTCGGTAACGCCAACGCCCCGGTAGATGTCGAACAGCTTCACATCCCGCAGCAGTTTCCCCGCTGCGGTGGAGATGACCTCCTCGACCTGAGCTACGGTGACAGATTCGTCGCAGACCAGCGCCAGATCCCGGGAAACGGTGGGATACTTGGGCAGGGGCGTATAGGTGGCGTCAGGCAGCTGGCAGAGCATCAGCTTGGTGAAGTTGATCTCCGCGCAGTAAACGTCCGCGTCAATGCCATAATTCTGAGCAACCAGAGGATGCACCTGGCCCATGACGCCCACCTCCATGCCGCCGATGGTGACCTTGGCGCAGCGGCCGGGATGATAGCTAGGATTGTCCTTCACAGCGGTGTAGCTGGTCTTTTCCAGCCGCAGTCCGGCAAAGATGGCCTCCAGCTCGCCCTTCAGGGTGAAGAAGGTCTCGTTCGCCCCATAGGTGCCCATAACCAGCATTTTCGGCTCCTCGGGCAGCGCCTGGCCTTCAACGGGCAGATAGATTTTCGCCAGCTCGTAGAGCTTGACGGATTTGTTGTGGTAGGCATTGTTCCGGGACAGAATTTCCAGCATGGAGGGCAGCGCGATGGTGCGCATGATGGAGGTGTCCTCGCCCAGAGGATTCTGAATCCGCAGGGCATTGCGAAGAGGAGAGTTGGCGCTCAGCCGGATCTGGTCGAACACCGTGGGGGAAACGAAGGAATAGGTGATGATCTCGCTGTAGCCCATGCCGCGGCACAGGGTTCCTGCCTTGGCTTCCAGCTTCATTTCCGGGGTGTAACCACCCTGGGTGGAATTCTTGAAGGCGGTGGTGGGAATCTCGTTGTAGCCGTAGGAGCGGCCCACTTCCTCCGCGATGTCCGCCATCCGCAGCAGGTCCGGACGGAAGGAGGGAACGGAAATGGTGTCGCCCTCCACGGGGATCTCCAGTAGGGCCAGGTACTTGACCATGTCCTCCTTGGAAATTTCGGTGCCCAGCAGGCGGTTGATCTTGTCCACCTCCAGGGGCAGGGTCCTGGGTTCGGGGACGTAATTAATCACGTCGATGGTGCCGTCCAGCACATCGCCGCAGTTCAGCTGCTCCACCAGCTCGCAGGCCCGCTGGACGGCGGGAATGGTCATCATGGGATCCAGGTTCTTCTCGAACTTGCCGGAGGCCTCGGTGCGCATACCCAAAGCCAGGGCGGTCTGGCGGATGGAGGTGCCGTTGAAATTGGCGGACTCGAACACCACCATGGTGGTGTCGTCCAGAATTTCGGAGTTTTCGCCGCCCATGATGCCCGCCAGGCCGATGGGCTTGTGCTCGTCGGCGATGACCAGCATACCGGCCTTCAGATTGCGGACGTTGCCGTCCAGGGTGGTCAGGGTCTCGCCGTCCTCAGCCTCCCGAACCACGATTTTCCGGTTGCCCACATACCGGTAGTCAAAGGCGTGCATGGGCTGTCCGTATTCCAGCATGACATAGTTGGTGATGTCCACGATGTTGTTGATGGGGCGAACGCCGTTGGCCCGGAGCCGCTGGCGCAGCCACTTGGGGGAGGGGCCGATCTTCACATTGGCCACCATCCGGGAGGAATACCGGTTGCACAGCTCGGTAGCGGGAACCTCCACATCCAGGTAGTCGAAAATGCTGCCGGCATCGCTGCCCTTGACCACAGGCTCGTGGTGACGCATGGACTTGCCGAAGGCCGCCGCGGCCTCCCGGGCCAGGCCGATGATGGAATAGCAGTCGGGGCGGTTGTTGGTGATTTCGAAATCCACGATGGTGTCGTTGTTGCCGATGACCAGGTTGATGTCCTGGCCGATCTGGCAGTCCTCGTCATTGAGGATCCAGATGCCGTCGGCGTAGGCGCCGGGCAGGTCATTTTGGGTCAAACCCAGTTCGGCAAAGGAGCAGAGCATACCGTTGGACATTTCCCCGCGCAGCTTGCCCTTGGTGATGTGAACGCCGCCGGGCAGCCAGGAATTGTGCAAGGCGGCGGGCACAAGGTCGCCCTCATGGACATTTTGCGCGCCGGTGACGATCTGGACGGGCTCCTCTCGGCCCACATCCACCTGGCAGATCCACATATGGTCGGAGTTGGGATGGCGAACCATGGACAGAACCTTGCCTACCACAACGTTTTTGATCTCGGCGTCCATCCGCTCGTAGGTTTCCACCTTCTGACCGAAAACCGTCAAGGTTTCCACAAATTCCTTATCGGAGACTGCGGAAAGGTCTACAAAATCTTCATTCAGCCATTTTCTGTTGAGCTTCATTGTCTGTCCCTCCTTAGAACTGGTTTAGGAACCGGATGTCGTTGTCGAAGATCAGCCGCAGGTCATTGATCTTCATGCGGCCCATGGCCATGCGCTCCAGGCCCATGCCGAAGGCGAAGCCGGAATACTTTTCCGGGTCGATGCCGCAGTTTTCCAGAACCTTGGGATGCACCATGCCCGCGCCCAGCAGCTCGATCCAACCCTCGCCGTGGCAGGTGGAGCAGACTTGACCGTCGATTTCGCCGGTGCCGTGGCACTTGTGGCACTGCATGTCCATTTCACAGCTGGGCTCGGTGAAGGGGAAGTGGTGGGGGCGGAAGCGCATGACGGATTCTTCGCCGTAGATTTTGCGCATCATGCTGATCAGCGCGCCCTTCAAGTCGCCCATGGTGATGTTTTCATCCACCACCAGGCCTTCAATCTGGTGGAACATGGGGGAGTGGGTGGCGTCGGCCTCGTCCTTGCGGAACACCCGGCCGGGAGCCAGCATGCAGAAGGGGGGCTTATGGGTCTCCATGAAGCGGATCTGCATGGGGCTGGTCTGGGTACGCAGCAGAACGGAGTCGTCATCGGTGAAATAGAAGGTATCGCTGCGATCCCGGGAAGGGTGGCCCTCCTCAATGTTCAGCCGGGTGAAGTTGTAGTCCGCCAGCTCCACTTCCGGGCCGTCCACCACCTGGTAGCCCAGG
>CAYYGF010000031.1:10841-15358 GCA_964471315.1 uncultured Oscillospiraceae bacterium
TCCTTGATCTGCTGGAGCACCTGGTTCATGGGGTGCTGGTGGCCCAGGGCAATCTCCTTGCCGGGGATCGTCACATCGATGGCCTCCGCGGCCAGCTTGGCCTCCATGGCAGCGGCATGGATGGCGGCCTTGCGGCTTTCCAGCTTTTCCTCGATCTGCGCCCGGACGGAATTGGCCAGCTGACCCATGACCGGCCGCTCCTCAGCGGACAGCTTGCCCATCTGTTTCAGCACAGCGGTCATCTCGCCCTTTTTGCCCAGCAGCTTGACCCGCAGTTCCTCCAGCGCGGCAGGCGTGGAGGCAGCGTCCAGCGCCGCCAGAGCGCTTTGCTTGATCTGCTCTAATTGTTCTCTCATGTTCATTCCTCCTAAAAGGTTAATACGAAAACTTGATTGAATGATTTTAATCGGGTCTTAGCATAAACTACAAAAAATAAAACCTTTCTTCCCAAAATCGGGACGAAAGGCATTCCTTCCGCGGTACCACCCGCAATTCACCGCCAAAGCGGTGCGCTTTTCCGGTGCTGACACACCAAAGACCTGTAACGCAGTCACGCGGCCAACTCTACTTGGTTTCAAGCGGCAGCTCCCGGGAGAAAGCCCGGTATTGTACCCAAGCGGCTCACACCATCCCGCTCTCGCTGTATGTGGCAGTCCCAATACCAGGCAGCCCGATCATCGCTTTTTTGATATCCACGCTATATTAGCATATTCATGGAAAATATGCAAGTGTTTTTTAAACTGTTTTCCCTGGACAGGAATAGTTAACGTCCAAAAAACAGCGTATGTATCCCGGTCTTGCGCAAAAACCTTACCACCGCCAGCAGCCCGGCGCAGTAAATAGCTGCCAGCAAGGGTGTGAATACCAGATTGTAAAACACCCAATTTTCAGCCAAAAGGTTATACCCAAATGGCTCCATGCACTTGTGAATGATGTGGGGCAGGTATCCCGAAAGCAGGGAAACGGACAGGCAGTAGATCGGCAGAGAATTTTCACCCAGCCGGGACAGGGCGGTCAGCAGCTTCGGCGTCCGGCCGTCTGCCGGGAGCCTGTCCAAAACCAGCGAGGTTAGGATAAAACAGCAGCCGCTGCCGGCCAGTCCGATGAGAAAGCGAAATAAGTCAATCCTCAGACTTTCAGCCAGACCCTTTTCCGCCGAGAACATGGGCGTTACGTAGATATAGTGCTCCGTGCGGTAAAAGGAAAGAAGAATGGGAAAGAGCAGCAATACACCGTATTTCCATTTCCGGAAGATTTGGGCAATTGCCTTCCGGTGCCTGGCCCAGAAAAAGCCGGTGAGAAAAAATGGGTACATAAACAGGTTCTCGTTGGCATTGGGGAACAGGGCGATGAATCCAGTTCCCAGCGCCAGATAGATTCCCCGCTGAAGCGGAGTTTTTCCTGTTTTACAGGCAATGCCAACCGCCAGACTGCAGGCCAAAACACTCCACAAAAACCACAGGGAGTATTCCCAGCCCTGCACCAATGTTCCATCGAACAGCGCAAGCTTCTGGCCGTGGGATAAAACCAAGGTGGGAATCACCAGCAGCAGGTTGTTCAGCACCGTTCCGCCGACAATGGGCCACAGCATACTCTTGGCCCGGTGAGCCAGAAGCCCACGCAGCGAACGCTTTTCAAAGGAAAAAGAAAACAGATAACCGCTGACAATCATGAACAGGGGCATGTGAAAGCTGTAAATTGCCCGAAACATCCCATTTTCAAAAACCGGAAAGCTACCCAGGGAGCAATACTGGATGCAGTGCCCCCAGAGCATCAGAAAGATGGCAATGCCCCGTATGATATTCCAATACAGCCGCTCCTGGGCTTGGGTAGGCCGGGTGGTTGATTCCGTCATTTTGTTACCGCCTTGTTATTGGGCACCTCAAAAGGAAACCCGTTTCGTATGGGTGGATCTTTGTCCATACCTTCAAAAATGGTGCTTTGAGAGGATGCCTGTTGCTTTTGTAAAAATTATATGCGCAGGCGGGAAAAATGTCAATACTGACCCATTGACGGAATTTGGCGGTTGTGGTAGGGTTATGACATAAAAATGGAGGAACCGGTTTATGAACATCAAGGAATTGAACCATGCTGGGGTGCTGTCGCTTCTCCCGGATCGGGATCCCTGGGGACATAAGGGACATTTTGGAAAGCTTCTACTTTTGTGCGGCAGCCGGGGCTTTACCGGGGCGGCGTATTTGGCTGCCATGGGGGCCCTGCGCAGCGGGGCAGGGCTGGTGTTTTTGGGGGTTCCCGAAAGCATCTATCCAATCGAGGCGGTGAAGCTGCATGAGCCGGTGGTGTTTCCGCTGCCAGATGGGGAGGGAACACTGCGTGCACAGGCACTGCCGGAGATTTTGGCGCGGCTGCCCCAAATGGACGCGGTTTTGGTTGGGTGCGGTCTGGGACAGTCGGCGGGAACACTGGCGGTGGTGCGCGGGGTTCTGGAAAACGCCCAATGTCCGGTGGTGCTGGATGCAGACGGCATAAACGTCTTGTCCGCGCATAAGGATGTACTGCGCGAAAGGGCGTATCCCACCATCCTAACCCCCCATGACGGAGAGTTCCTTCGCTTTGGGGGCAGCATCGGGAGAAACCGGATGGCCTCGGCGGCGGAGCTTGCCAGGGAGCTTGGGTGTATTGTCTTGCTGAAGGGCCATGAGACCTGCATTACCGATGGGGAGACGGGCTACCGCAACCGCACCGGAAATCCCGGCATGGCGGTAGGGGGCAGCGGCGATGTGCTTGCGGGAATCATCACCGGTCTTCTGGGTCAAGGCCTGGCGCCGCTGGAAGCAGCGGCTTGCGGTGCCTGGCTTCACGGCGCGGCGGGAGACCTCTGCGCCGCAGAGATCGGCCAGTACGGAATGCTCCCCACGGACATGCTCACCGCCCTTCCGCGACTTCTGAAATAAGGCGGGATTCCTTTGAAAAAAGCCGGTATCTGCTTTCTTTTGGTGTGCTTTCTCACAGGATGCTCCGGAGCCTCCAAGGAAATCGAACGGGGAATGGCGCTGCGCGCCCAATTGCTTAAGGCTGCATCTTGCAGCTTTGACACAGAGATCACCGCGGACTATGGAGATCGAATCTACCAGTTTTCCCTGTCCTGCCAGGGGGACAGCCAGGGCAATGTGACCTTTGCGGTCACCGCTCCGGAGAGCATAGCGGGGATTACCGGAAGAATTGACCATGGAGCGGGACAACTATGCTTTGACGATGCAGCGCTGCAATTTGATCTGATGGCGGACGGCCAGGTGACACCGGTCAGCGCGCCCTGGATTCTGCTGAAAACCCTTCGAGGCGGCTGCCTCACAGCCGCCGGACTGGAGGAAGATTTGCTGCGGCTGACCATGGACGACAGCTATGCGGAGGATGCCCTGCGTATGGAAATTTGGCTGAATGGGGATGACCTGCCGGTACGGGGAGAAATCTATTATGGCGGACGGCGGATTTTGTCGCTGGATGTCAAAAATTTTGTCCTTTCGTAGCATTTTGGCCCATCCGCGCATAGGATATTTTGGATGTGCTGCCGTATAAAATCCATCGGTTCGTGGGAGAATAGTGCTAACCGCGTTACATATGGATGCCATCCGGTAGCGCGTGAGTCTTTGCACGGAGCGTGAAGAAAATGAACGAAACAACAGTGAAGCGGGGCGATATTTTCTACGCCGACCTGTCGCCGGTGGTGGGCAGCGAACAGGGAGGCACCCGGCCGGTGCTCATCGTTCAAAATGACACTGGAAACCGCCATTCTCCCACAGTGATTGCCGCCGCCATCACCAGCCAAACCGGAAAAGCCCGCCTGCCCACCCATATCAACATCGCAGGGGGCAGCGTAGGGCGTAGCAAGGATTCCATCATTTTGCTGGAACAGATCCGCACCATCGATAAGCGCCGCCTGCGGGAGCACATGGGGCATCTGGACGAGAAGCAGATGCAGCAGGTGGATGACGCCATCGCCGTCAGCTTTGGCCTGCCCGGCGGAAACCGAACGATTGGATAAAAGACAAGGTTTTTTCATTTCTTCGGTTGACAATGGGTGAAAAATGTGGTAATTTATCAAACGTAATGCTATTATCTGACAAAACCATTTGGTTTTATCAGATCGACACCGCCTAACGGCGTTGTCGATTCTTTGATTTTCAAAATGGAAAATCATAGAATCCCGTCTCATTATGATCTTCATATTAAGAACTTCAATTCTGATGAATGAAAGTTTTTAATTGAATATCAGTATAAATGCCTTGATGGGAAGGTTTTGCCCCAAACACGTTCAGAGAGTGCCCGGTTGGTGCGAGGGCATACGGCAGCGCGGCAAATGGTCGTCCCGGAGCGGATTCCCCGAAGAACCGGTAGGGGAGTACGGGTTCAGCCCGTTACAGCTGCCTTTAGCGCCCGGAAGGGAATTCAGGTGGTACCGCGGAAAAACGTATTTTTCGCCCTGAGTCATGTTGACTCGGGGCGTTTTTTCATTGAATTTTAGGAGGGAAAGAAAATGGCAAGAGAATTACCCAAGG
>CAYYGF010000032.1:0-4834 GCA_964471315.1 uncultured Oscillospiraceae bacterium
GGCGTAAACATCCCGGCCATGGAAGGTGTAGCTCTCGCCGGAACGGGGCAGACGGTTGATTTGCTCGTCAATTTCCCGCACCGCCACGATGCCGTCAAAACGCATCACATGGGTCAGCGTACCGTTATCCGGCGTGACAATATAGCGGTTATTCGCGGTTTTTACCACCACGCTTTTCCGGTTGGAACCGACACCGGGATCCACTACGGAAACAAACACCGTGTTTTCCGGCCAATAGTTGAGGGTCTGGATCAGCCGGTAGCTGGCCTCCCAAACGTTGTACGGCGTAATGTCGTGGGTCAAGTCATGGATCTTCAGCTCCGGATTGACGCAGTAAGCCACGCCGTACATCGCGCTCACCGCGCCGTCCACCAGGCCGAAATCTGTTTGAAAAACAAGAGGATTCATAACACGCTGCTCCTATCCTTTGGTATGTATTATTATAGCTTTTTTCTAGGGAAAGTCAATCACGAACCGAGAAATACCCAAATAATTCCATGCATTCCAGTTCTTCGTTCCCTGAGAAGCACCGGAAATGCGCCAAACTACAATTTGTTGTGCAAAGTCAGCCCAATCAGCTTGATTTCAGAAAAAATAGATGACTTCCGAACGCTAGGAAGTTATACTGGAGACATAACGTAATCGCTTTCTAAGACAACACCGCACAATGGGGACAGCGGGCTTCGGCGGATCGTTTGCCCCATTATGCGGCGCTGCCCTAAAGAATTGACACATACGGATACAAAATCTACCTATTATTTGCTGGGATTCTTTTGTAAAATCGTGCGTACGGAACAACGCAAAACCCTTGCACCTACCGAATTGCTTTCTGTCTGCATTCCATAAAAACGGTTTTCAAGAGCCGTTTTTATGGAATTACGCACCGAACGGTGCGTGAATAAGCCGCAACGCGGCTTATTCAGCAGACATTCAAACAAAAGTACAATCAAAAAACGAATGAAAGAATAATGACTATGGAAAAGAAGCCTGTTCGTGAAATCATCGCTACTGTTTTTAAGGCGCTCACCCTGGCCCTGGGGATTGCTGTGGTGGTGCTGTCCTGTCTTGGCAGTCTGGAAACGCAAACCGCCGTCACCCTGCTTGGTATTGGCCTGGCCTGCGCCGGTGTCTCCCTTCGCTGCATCTATATGCCCATTGCGGCAGTGGTGATCGCGTCCGTGATTGCGGTCTGCCTGGGTGCGGAGGAGCCTATGGATGTCAGCAACCTTCCCAGCGTGGCGACGGGCATTGTGTTGATTCTTGCGTCCTTGATTTTCCGCTACGGCGCGGAGTTGGAGCAGCGGAATCGCCCGGCAATTGCAGATGGAGAGAACCGACTGTGATCGGTTTGTATCAGAAGAAAACAACAGGCCTCTGGTTCCTATTTTCGGAACCAGAGGCTTTTTGCGCTTTATAAATCCATCGCCGGGTTCATGTAGTACACATTTTTCTGGTTCAGCTTTTCCCGCAGCAGCTGAACGGCTTCGCCAAATCTTTGGAAATGCACAATTTCCCGTTCCCGCAGGAACTGGATCACATCGTTCACATCCGGATCATCACTGAGCCGCAGAATGTTATCATAGGTCACCCGGGCCTTTTGCTCTGCTGCCAGATCCTCCACCAGATCCGCCATGGGGTCGCCTTTTACCGCCATGCTGGAGGCGCTCCACGGGAATCCGGAAGCCGCGGTAGGGTAGACCCCAACGGTGTGATCCACAAAATAAGGGGCAAACCCTGCATCCTTGATTTGGTTCTCCTTTAAATTCCGGGTCAGCTGATGCACAATCGCGCCAATCATTTCCAGATGTCCCAGTTCTTCCGTTCCAATATCTGTCAGCAACCCTTTCAGTTCATCAAAGGGCATGGAATAGCGCTGGGATAGGTAGCGCAACGACGCCCCCAGTTCTCCGTCCGGGCCTCCATACTGGGAAATAATGATGGCCGCCAGCCGGGGATTGGGATTGTCGATTTTCACCGGATATTGCAGCTTTTTATCATAAACAAACATGATTATGCCTCCTTATTCCGGAAATATTCCCAGGGCCAGGGATCGTCCAGCCATTCATAGCCTTCCGAATCGGACGGACGCATGTGGTTCAGCGGGCCGTACTTCCTCTGAAATTCGTCCCTGCACCGCTCGAGCATCTTCTGATAGCTTCGGTAAAGCGCCAGCGCTTCCATATCATCCCGGTGGGTGTCCAGATACAGGGCCAGCTCCTGGACAGCAAAGCCAAGAGCCTGCAGCTCTGACAAGGGGCTAACGGCTTTTTCATTTGTGTTCTCCATCCCCATAAAGGGCAGATCCAGGCCAGGGAACAGTGTTCCCCGCGCCAATCCCTTCCGCGCCTCATATTTTGGGGAATCCTCCATCTGAAACGGAACATAAGGATTTGCCAGCGGCGCCATGGCCGGAAGGCGGCCTTCCCTCCAGGATTCCGCCATATTTTTCTTTTCCAAGGGTCATTCCTCCTAGTGATTGATCTAGAACCGTCGTTCCGTGTCATACTATGCCTCTTTTTCCCGGAATGTTCAGTCAAGCGCGGCTTTCGCATAGAGTAAGGGGAGGTGTTGCGCAATGAAGAAGTATCGGGGATGGCTTTTTTACCTAATGACCATCGCGGCAGTCCTGCTGGCGGCACAGTGGGGAAGCCGGGCGGCTACTGTCATCGCGGAAAGCACGCCGCTGCCAAGGCTGCACCGCATCATCATTGATCCCGGCCACGGAGGGGAGGACGGCGGGGCCACATCCTGCGCCGGGATCGTGGAAAGCGCCTATAATCTGGATATTGCGCTACGGCTGAACGACCTGTTTCACCTGATGGGCCACGAAACAAAGCTGACCCGAACATCGGATACCGCGATTTATACAAAAGGGGAGACCCTCGCCCAGAAAAAAGCCTCCGATTTGAAGCAGAGGGTTCGAATCGCCAACGAAACGGAGCATGCGCTGCTGCTGAGCATTCATCAAAACAACTTTCCGGACAGCCGCTACAGCGGTGCCCAGGTTTTCTACGCCGGAACAGAGGGAAGTGAAGCACTGGCAAAACAGCTGCAAGATGCGTTTACATCTACCATCAATCCGGGAAGTCACCGCAAGTCTAAAAAAAGCACCGGCGTCTATCTGATGGAGCACATCCAATGCACCGGTGTGCTAATTGAGTGCGGCTTTCTATCCAACGCGGCGGAGGAAGCCCAGCTGCGAAACCCGGAATATCAAAAGAGGCTCTGCTGTGTCATTGCCGCAACCGTCAGTGAATATCTATCGAACACTTGACCGGATTGAGATTCCCTGGTATAATGGTAAAAAAAGTAGGGGAGTGTTGCGTGATGGCGAAGGCGAAAACCGTTTTTTTCTGCACCAGCTGCGGTTATGAGACGCCAAAATGGATGGGGCGGTGTCCCAGCTGCGGCGCGTTCAATACCATGCAGGAGCATGTGGAAAAGCCGGCTGCCGTGGGCAGAGCCAAATCTGCACCTGTTGGACAAAGCCGAAGGCCCCAGCGCATCCGGGAAGTTACCAGCGATGGAGAGATCCGGTTTTCTACCGGCATGGGGGAATTGGATCGGGTACTGGGCGGCGGCGCTGTCGCCGGCTCCCTGGTTCTGGTTGGCGGTGCGCCAGGAATCGGAAAGTCTACGCTTTTGCTTCAAATTTGCAGCAGTCTGTGTGCCGAACGGCGGGTTCTGTACGTCTCCGGCGAGGAAAGTGAGCGGCAGCTTAAGCTTCGGGCAGAGAGACTTGGCGTGGCACCGGAGGAACTGTTCATTCTCTCCGAAACCCGGCTGTCCGATGTGGTGGAGGCCGCAGAAGAAATGCAGCCCGATATTTTGATTGTTGATTCCATTCAAACCCTCTATCATGAAGAAAACGATTCCTCTCCAGGCAGCGTATCCCAGGTGAAGGACTGCACCATGACCATGATGCAGCTCAGCAAAAGCCAGGGCATCACGGTTTTTGTCGTTGGCCACATCAACAAGGACGGCAATATTGCCGGCCCCAAGGTTCTGGAGCATATGGTGGACTGTGTGCTCTACTTTGAAGGGGATCCCAATACCTCCTACCGAATGCTGCGGGCCGCCAAGAATCGCTTCGGCTCCACCAATGAGATCGGCGTTTTTGAAATGCTGGATACGGGCCTGGCGGAAGTGCCCAATCCCTCCCAAATGCTGTTGGAGGGCCGTCCGGAGGGCGCCAGCGGCACCTGCGTAGCCTGTGTGATGGAGGGAACCCGTCCTGTTTTGGCAGAGGTTCAGGCATTGGTAACCAAAACCACCTTTAACGTGCCCCGCAGGGCAGCGGATGGATTTGATTTTAACCGGGCGGTACTTCTGATGGCCGTTGCGGAAAAGCGAGCCGGGATGAAACTGAATATATTCGATGCCTACATCAATGTCATCGGCGGTCTGCAGCTGGATGAGCCAGGCGCGGATCTTCCGGTTGCCCTGGCAGTTGCGTCCTCCTACCGGGATACCGCGATTCCGGACGATTTGGTTGCCATCGGAGAAGTGGGTCTGACCGGAGAGATTAGGGCCGTATCCCATATGAGCCAGCGTCTGGGCGAGGTGTCCCGGTTGGGTTTTAAAAAATGTATCATTCCCAAAAGCGGGTCTGAAAAGCTGGAAATTCCCCCGAATCTGACCGTTTACCGGGTTCGGAATCTACGGGAAGCCATCGAAATGGCTCTCTAACAAAATAGGACGGCATTCAAAAAAAGTGACCACTGCTGGCGATTCTCCGCCAACAGTGGCCATTTTTCCTATATTTGGAGTATGTTGAGCAGGGAAGGGGGAGCCTGTCCGAAGGCTCCCTAGAAAAGCAGCCCGATGGCGATTC
>CAYYGF010000032.1:4844-15288 GCA_964471315.1 uncultured Oscillospiraceae bacterium
TCCCAGGCAGAGCCCAAGGAATCCAACCGCAGCGTACTCCAACGGATTTCTGCGGTATTTGACCCGGACAACTCGCTTGATTATTGGCTTTTCCACTACTTTTTCTACGACTTTGTCCACTTTTTTGACCATATGCAGGACAATCGGCGGCTCTTCATATACCGGTTTCCGGCCTGTGGCCAGATACTCTACCTCCGTATCCAGCACCTCCGCCAGTTTGATCAGCTTAAGCGTATCCGGGCTTGTCTGATCATTTTCCCATTTGCTGACTGCCTGTCGGGACACTTCCAGGGCATCGGCAAGCTGTCCCTGGGATATATTCCGCACTTTGCGCAGTTCTGTAATCCGCTCTCCAATCGACATAATGCAACTTTCTCTTTCATTTTAATGTCAACTATTAGTTGCTATTGCCATTATCTCCTATTTTTTCGGAAAAGTCAAGCTTGGATAGCGGATTGGCCTCTGCTGCGATTTTTAACTCAGTGCTTTCAATATGGGTATAAATCTGCGTTGTGTTGAGGTTCTCATGGCCCAAAACTTCTTGAACTGTTTTCACATCTACACCGCCAGACAGCATCATCGTCGCGGCTGTATGCCGCAGCTTATGGGCGGAAAATTGGGTAGAATCCAACCCCGCTTTCAGCAGTGCTTTTTTTACCAGGCGGTGGACTGCTGTGACGCTGATTCGGTTATTGTCCCGGGAACCAAACAACGCCCGATTGTCCGTCAAGACCTGCTTATTTCGTTCTGGCAGGTAGGCATCAATGGCCTTTCGGCAGGCAGTTCCAAAATAGACAAAGCGTTCCTTGTTGCCCTTGCCAACCACACGGATCCGATCCTCATAGACGTCCGTCAAATTTAGTCCTACCAGCTCGCTGCGGCGAATGCCACAGTTGAGAAAGAGCATCAATATGGCATAATCCCGTTTTTCATTCTGCCCGGAAACCGCCTGCAGCAGAGCAGCAGATTGTTCCAAGGTCAAGTATTTGGGCAAACTCTTGCGCAGCTTTGGGTATTCCAAGTCCGCTACTGGGTTTTCCTCCAATTGCTTCGTCCGTACGGTCAAATATTTATAGAAGGATTTGATCGAGGACAGTTTTCTGGCCCGGGACGCGGCGGATATGCCATAGTCCGGCGCAGGGGACTCCGGGTTGACCGCCCGGTCGTTCGCCAGATAGGATAAGAAATCGAAAATATCAGAGGTATCAATTTCGCGAATAAAGTCAATGGTGATATCGTGGATGTCAATGTCATCCAGCGCGGTTTGTATGGGCATATCATTGCGCATCAGTTTGACAAACCGTAAGAACATCCGCAAATCCAAATAGTATTCCGAAATCGTCAACGGTGACTGGCCCATGATGTTTTCGTGGTAAATCAAAAATTCCCGCAAAATCTGCGGGCAATCCGCATAGCGTTTCATAAATTGCAATTCCTCCAAGAAACGGAATAAGGCATCCTAACGGCAGTCAAAGCCGCAAAGCGGCTTAACCAAGGATAGTATATCACATTTGCCTTACGAACGCAACAAAATTTTTATTTTGTTGCGTTCGCTTTTTCATACATGAGCACGCTTCCGCTTCTCCACTTTCCAGCGTGCGAACTTTGACGCTGGGCAGCGTCCCTCGCGCTCCGGGATGAATCCGTTAAAAAAAGAAAATTCTTCTTTACTTTTTCAGCATTTCTCTGTAGAATGATGTTAGATTCTGAAACGCAACGGGAGGTATTTTCATATGAGTGTTCGTAGAATCGGTGTGCTGACCAGCGGCGGCGATGCCCCTGGCATGAATCCCTGCGTCCGTGCGGTTGTTCGTACTGCCCTGTATCACGGACTGGAGTGCTATGGCATTCGCCGTGGCTGGAATGGTCTGATTTCGGGAGATATTGTTCGGCTAGATGAAAAGAGCGTTTCCCACACCATCAATCGTGGCGGCACCATTTTGTATACCGCCCGCAGCAAGGAATTTATGACCGAAGAAGGCCAGCGCCGTGCCGTTTCAACCTGCAAGTTCCTGGGTCTGGACAGCATCATCGCCATCGGCGGCGACGGCACCTTCCGGGGCGCCCAGGCGCTGAGCAAATATGGCATCAATGTCATCGGCATCCCTGGCACCATCGACAACGACATCAGCTGCACAAACTACTGCATCGGCTTTGACACCGCTGCCAATACCGCCATCGAATGCATCGATAAGCTGCGGGATACCATGCAGTCCCACGAGCGCTGCTCTGTTGTGGAGGTCATGGGTCGCAATGCCGGATATCTGGCGATGTATGTGGGACTGGCCGTGGGTGCCACCGCGGTTTTGGTGCCCGAGGAGCCAATTGATTTTGAACGGGATGTCGTTGAGAAAATCCGTCAAGCTCGTTTCAATGGCTTCACCCATTACATGATCGTCGTTGCTGAGGGCGCCGGCTCTGCATCGGAAATCGCAGCCAAAATCAAGGAAGCCATCGACCTGGATCCTCGCGTGACGGTTCTGGGCCACATCCAGCGCGGTGGCTCCCCCACCGGACGCGACCGGGTAAACGCCACAAAGATGGGGTATCTGGCTGTGGAGCTGCTGCTCCAAGGCAAGACCAATCGGATCGTATGCACCCACGACGGCGGCTTCACCGATGTGGATATCGAGGAAGGCCTGTCGATGCGCAAAGGCATCCAGCAGATGGAAGTGGACGTTCTTGCTGCTATGACGGGCATTTGATTGGAGGCTCCCCCTCCCCTTTTTGAGCAAACAACCATCATAACCAGCCAACCGGCCTGTCCAAAATGACGGGCCGGTTTTGCTCGGTATAATACGATATCATAAAGCCTCCGGCACAGCCGGAGGCTTTGTCTATGCCTTTGGGTGACATTTTTCGTAAACGGATTTGATTTTCTGATTGACCATATGGGTATACATCTGCGTAGAGGAAATATCGCTGTGCCCCATCAGCTCCTGCAGCGACCCCAAATCCGCTCCATTTTCCAGCAGATGCACCGCAAAGCTATGCCGTAGGGTATGCGGGGTAATTTCCTTTTCGATGCCCGCCTTCGCTTGATAGAATTTGAGGATTTTCCAAAAGCCCTGCCGGCTCATCCGGGATCCCCCCACATTGACAAACAGGGCTTTCTCCTGGGGGTCAGAAACCATCAGAAGCCGAACATCTTTTATGTACACGGACAGCGCCCGCTGGGCCGCCGGATACAGGGGAATGGTACGCTTTTTGCTGGCGGTGCCACACTTGACAACTCCCAGCTCCAGGTTCACGTCATCCACGTCCAAGTCAATTAACTCGGTCACCCGGATGCCTGTGGCGTACATAACCTCCAGCATTGCTTTATCCCGGAATCCCTTGGAATCCACACAGACAGGTTGCGCCAGCAGCAGTTCCACTTCCTTGCCTGTGAGAATTTGCGGCAACTTCTTCTCTCCCCTGTCCACGTGAATCTCCGGTGTAATGGGCGTTGCCTCCAGAAAGCCTGTCGTCACCACATAGGCGAAGAAATTCTTAAGGCTTGCCAACGTCCTGGAAACGGTCGCCCCGGATTTTCCCTGCTCCTGCAGGTACGCGAGGTATTCAGAGATATTCAGTTGGGAAGCACCAAGGATATCCGTCTGCCCCATGCCGCTCAGCCATTCCGAAAACTGGCGAATGTCGCGCATGTAGGAAGAAACAGTATTGCTTGACGCCTGCTTGACCTTTGTCAAGTAGTTTTCATAGGCGTGAATCAAATCCAACATGAACCCGTTAACCCGCTTACCCTTTCTGTCAAGATCAAAACCTCATCCAAAACGGTGAGATAATCCGATAATCCACGCTTCCCAGCAGGACAAACGCCGCGAGGTAACATCCGGTCTCCAATCCCCCAACAGCACTGTCACCGGAAAGATGACGAAGCCAAAACCCATAGAGCAAGGGCATTCCCATACAGTCGCTGAACATCAAAAGCAGCCACGCAAGCCATCCAGCCGAGCCAAAAGCCTGCCATACACCCAGCGAAACAAAAGAAAACAGAAATGCCTTGCAAAAGCATACCAAAAGCAGCAGCCATGGGATAGAAAAGGAAACCGCAAGTGCGGAAATCAGAAAAGGTAATATGGTTATCCCCAGCAGGCCAACGATCGACACAGAGCCAAGCACGGCTCCCCGCATCCAAGGAAGAAAAGACATCCCTGCCGTAAGATATCCAGACATGCCGCAAAACAAACCTGCGCACCAAAAGAATGCAAGAAGTAAGCGGTCTTTCTTGCGCCGCTCCTGCAATGGAGCAGACGATGACAACTGTGACAGAATGAATCCCCCCTCACTGGTAAGTAACGCGGAATTGCCGCTTGTGGAAACAGCAGGGGTGTGCACGGCGCAAAAGGAATTCTACCAGAATTTTTATACACCCATACTATACTCCAAAATTTATAAAAATTCAAGCTTTTTTAGTCAAAACAGCGTTTTTTGTAGATTATGACGATATTTATGTTAACATTTTTATGTTAACCTTGTTAACTGAGGCCTTTATTTTCTTTACCATTTTCAACTTTTTGACAACATCTTGCGTTTTTGCCAGGCTTTGTGTACTAAATATTGGAATTGCAACTTTCCTTGCAATTTGCTACTAAGCGGTAAACGTTATTTACCTGTTCCAAATATTTGTACAACTTAACGAGTCCGCATTTTGGCTTTTCTGGTTCCGCTGCCTCTTTTCTTCTCCAGTCCCAAAAGTCCAGCAGCGCCGCTTCCCGCCAATACCAGTGCGCCGGTTACACCAACCGCGTGATATTGTCCGCCAAAAAACAAAGCCGTCATGGACAGCAGAATTCCAAAATACAGAACACCTGAAAGCAGACACACCAGCAAACGTTGCCGTTTTATCCGATGGTGCGAGGCCAGTGCGCCCAAAAATGAGGCCAGGAAAACCAGTATCATAATTCCATAGCCGACGTTCTCCCAGAGAAGCTTTTCCTTGTCAACCAGCCATGCCAGGAAGGCCGACGCCAGCAGCGTAATCCCCAAGCTCACAGCCGCTCCCACCGCCAGGCCTCCGGGTACTGGCGCGGCCCGTCCAGTTCGTTTCTGATCCAATGCCATACTCCCCTCCCCTTTCGCTACAGACTATTCTGTTCGAGGTAAAAAAAGAACCCAGACAGGCAATCGCCTGTCTGGGTCAGCATGGTTTTATTCGATAGGGGTACTACACTTCAATATCCACATTGACAGCCCTGCGCTGCTCCTGGGCTTCTGTCACGGTGCGGAATTTCATGCGGGTATCCCGCACCTCTGCCAGCGCCTTGGAAATGGCCTCCTCTGTCTGGCGCAGAGATTCGTCCATATACTCATTTCCCGCTTTCCGCCGCTGATTGATGCGGCGTTGTGTCTGGCCAACCAGTTCCTCACTCCGCCTTTTCGCCTCTGCGTAAATGGCTTCTTTGGTTACCATCTGATTGACCTTCTCCTGAGCATCGCGCAAAATGCCGTCCGCCTCCCGCCGGGCCTGGCTGATCAGTTCATTGCGGGATTCCACAATGGTGCGGGACTGCTTCAGCTCACCAGGGAGCTGTGCAATGATTTCATCCAGCATATCCAGAACCTTGTCCCGTTCCAGGATGCATTTGTCCGCCGCCAAAGGCATGGAACGGGCATCCTGTACCATATCATACAAAGCGCCGATGATGTCTTCTGTATTGCGATCACTCATGATTATTTTCCTCCTTGAACAGTATGTTTCCTTTGCTCTATTCTTTCCTGAAAATCCGGAATAATTTCATGGGGCAGGAAGTCCTCCAAATCCACGCCGTAGCTCCCCAATTCCTTGACGATGCTGGAACTGAGATACATATACTGGCTTTCGGATGTCAAAAACATGGTATCCAGATCCGGGTTGATCTTGTGATTAATCAGCGCCATCTGAAACTCATTTTCAAAATCCGATCCCGCCCGGAGGCCCTTAATGATTACGCGGCTGCCCCGTCGTTTGGCGTATTCTGCCAAAAGCTCGCTGGAACCGTCTACCTCAACATTGGGCAGATCCTCCGTTACCCGCCGGATCAGCTCCACCCGCTCCTCAAGAGAGAACATTGGATTCTTTCCAGCGTTGACCATGACGCATACAATGAGTTTATCAAAAATCGTTGCGGCTCGCCGAATAATATTCAGATGGCCGCTGGTTACCGGGTCAAAGCTGCCCGGGTAAATTGCTATTCCCATACTATCTCCGTGCTTCACTCTTTGCGGTAGAGTGTCAGCAGTGTCTTTCCATACTTATAGTCTTTTGAGCGGGTGTACCTGGGATAATCCCAGGGCAGCTCCTTACCCAGAGGACGCTCTGTTACTATTATACCATTGGATTGCAAAATGTCAATTTCGGTTATGCATTTTAACGCATTTTCCAAAAAATCTTCCGCGTAAGGCGGATCCAGGAAAATGATGTGATACTGCTCCCTGCATCGGCGCAGATAGTCCAGATAATCACTGCGGACAACCCGCCCCTCCCCTTCCAGACGGGTACGCTTCAGATTCTCCCGAATTAAGCGGCAGGCGTCCTCCCGGGCATCAACGAAAACCGCGCTTTCCGCCCCCCGGCTCAGCGCCTCAATTCCCAGCTGTCCCGTTCCGCCAAACAAATCCAGCACCCGTGCCCCGGGAATGTCAAAGTTGATAATGCTGAACAGTGCCTCCTTTACCCGGTCAGCCGTGGGCCGGGTCAGCATTCCCTCCGGTGTTTTTAAGGAGACGCCCCGGGCCTTTCCTGTAATGACGCGCATGGTTTCCTCCTATTCTTCCACTGGATCGTGGAAATGGTGATATACCGCCGCCGCCGCATCCTTGGGCAGCAGACGTTCCAACTCCGGCAATGTGGCCTGGCCGATGGCCGTCAGGGATTTAAACTGCCGCAGCAAATCCTGCTTGCGTTTCGGCCCGATTCCAGGAATGCTGTCCAGTTCCGAATATCGCAGCCGTTTGCTGCGCAGCTGCCGGTGGTAGGTAATGGCGAACCGGTGCGTCTCCTCCTGGATATTCCCAATCAGAGAAAAGACCGCCTGGTTGTTATCAATGCGGATTTCCTGCCCCTGGGGCGTCACCAACGCCCGCGTGCGGTGCCGGTCATCCTTGACCATGCCGAATACCGGAAAGCTGAGCTTCCACTCCTCCAGCGCTGCCACAGCTACTTTGGCATGGTTTACGCCGCCATCAATCAGCAACAAATCCGGCGTTTCCGCAAAGCCTTTGTCGCCCGCCTGGTAATGGGCAAAGCGCCGCTTTACCACCTGGTGCATCGAGGCATAATCATCCTGGTTTTCCAGCCCCTCCAGCTTAAACCGTTTGTACTCGCTCTTTTTTGGCTTTCCATCCACGAACACCACCATGCTGGCCACGATATCGGTTCCGGAAATATTGGAAATATCAAACGACTCCACTCGCCGGAGAGAATCAATGGCCAGCATTTTCGCCAGCCGCGACAAGGTCGCGTTGGCCCGTTCTTCCTTGCCTGTGACCCGCTGAGCTTCCTCAAAGGCATTTTTGCAGGCCAGCTCCACCAGGCGCAGATTATCGCCTCTTTGCGGCACATGCAGCTTCGGCTGGCGTCCATAGCGCTGCTCCAGCAGCTGGGAGAACAATTCCGCGTCCTCCATTTCAAAGGGGAGCAGCACCCGCTTGGGCGCCAGCCCCCGGCTGAGGTAGAACTGCTTCAGTAAGCTGGAAACCGCTTCTGTTTTTTCGTCCGGCCTTGGGAATACCTCGTAGTCCTTGTCCAGCAGGTTTCCACCGGAGAAATGCAGCACCGCGAAGCAGGCCTTCGCCTCTGTCTCTCCATAGCCAACCACGTCGGTATCCGCCAAGGTTCCGGCGGTGACCAGCTGCTTCTGCCCCAGATTTTCCACAGCATTCAGCCGATCCCGCAGGCTGGCGGCAAGCTCAAATTCCAGATTATCCGCAGCGGTGAGCATCTGCTGTCTGATCTGCTCGGCGACCGCTTTGTAATTCCCCTGCAATAGCTGTTTCGCTTGCAGCATGGTTTCCCGGTATTCCGTGCAGCTCTTGTCCGTCTGGCACCAGCCGGCACACTGATTCATGTGATAATTGAGGCAGGGCCGCTCTTTCCCAATATCTCTGGGGAATTGCTTGTGGCAGCCTGGCAGCTTCAGCGTCAAGCGAATGGCCTCCATCACATCGTGGGTCACAGAACGGCCGCCGTAGGGACCGTAATAATCCGCCCCATCCTCCGCCGGTTTGCTTACCATGGTAATCACGGGATAAATGTCCTTCATATTTAGCCGCAGATAGGGGTAACCCTTGTCATCCTTTAAAAGGATGTTGTACTTCGGCATATACCGTTTAATGAGGGAACACTCCAAAACCAGGGCTTCAAACTCGCTGGCAGCTACAATCACGTCAAAATGGTGGATTTTGCTCACCATAATCCGGGTCTTCGGGGTATGGGAGGCGGTATCTTGAAAGTACTGGCTGACCCGGTTTTTCAGTTTTTTGGCTTTCCCAACATAAATCACCTTGTCCGTTTTGTCCCGCATGATGTACACACCGGGGGCATACGGCAATGTCAGCGCTTTTTCTTTCAGTTCCTCAAAGGTCATACTTCCTCCAAAAAAGTGCCGCCTCAATGCGGCATCAAGGGCATTGAGGCGGTTAAGTAAAAGCAGGTTTTAGTAAACGTCCCGCTGGAGCAGCGCATCCAGCGCGTTCACGGCAGCCTCAGCATCAGGGCCCACGGCGCTCAGCGTCACAGTGGAACCGGTCACGATTCCCAGAGACATAATGCCCAGCAGGCTCTTGGCATTCATCTTACGGTTTCCGGATTCCAGCCAAATGCTGCTCTCAAATTCGTTGGCTTTCTGGACAAAATAGGTTGCCTGTTTGTTGTGCAGGCCGGACTCGCAGCGTACAACGACTTCTTTGTTGAACATAATACACACTCCTTTTCATCATATCGTAGCACGATATGACGGGTCTATGTATATGATAGCATTTTTACTGAAAAAGTCAACCCGTTTTCGTCCCTATTTCACAAGAACCCACTGCAAAATCCGTCGATTCTTGTTTAAAACGTTTCCATTCCCAAAATTTACGAAAATTCCGCGATGGTGACACCGTCCTCGCCCTCGCCATACATGCCCAGGCGGAATTTCTTCACGAATTTGTTGCGCTTAAGTGCCTGGTGAACAGCCGCCCGCAGCGTTCCCGTGCCCTTGCCGTGAATGATGCGCACCTGGGTCAGATTGCTGCGCATGGCTTCATCCAGGTACCGTTCCAGCACGCATACCGCCTCCACCGCGTCCATTCCCCGTAGATCCACCTCCGTGGGCATAGCGCTGAGCTTCATCTCCCGGCCGGAATGCTTGGGACGTCCGCCCTTTTCCTGGTAGGGATTCTCGTTTTCCAGCAGGTAGATTTCCTCCGGCTTGGCGGACATCTTCAAAATGCCCGCTTGCAGCTGGTAGGTGCCGTCCTTGTTGATGGCAATGACGCTGGCCTTGGTGCCCAGCTTCAGCAGCTCCACCGTATCGCCAACCAGAATTCCCCGGCTGGGCTTGGGGCGCTCCTTCTGGGGCTGTGACACCCGCAGCTTCTCCTCCGCTTCATTTAGGTTCCGCCGCAGCTCCGCCTGGCGTTGGTTAATGCCGGTGGTATCGGCACTGTCCGTTAGCTGCTTGCGCAGAGCCTTCAGCTCCTCAGAGGCGATGTTCGCCGCGGCCCGGGCTTCGTCAATGATGTGCTGCGCCTCCCGCCGGGCGGATTCCATGGCTTTTTCTTTTTCCTTACGCAGCTGGGCGTTGTATTCCTCGCTCTGCTGCTTGATTTTCGCGGTCTCCTGGCGCAGGCGCTCCGCCTCCTGGCGGGCGGATTCCATTTGCTGGCGCTGCTGCTCCAGCTGGGAAAGCACGTCCTCAAAGTCCTTGTCACTCTTGTCCACCAGGTCATCGGCTTCTTTCAGAATCTCCTCGGACAATCCCAGTTTCCGGGAAATGGCAAAGGCATTGGATTTTCCGGGAATGCCGATGAGCAGCTTATAGGTCGGCCTTAGGGTTTCCACGTCAAACTCACAGGAGGCATTGATGACCCCCTTGGTACGCATGGCGTAAAGCTTCAATTCCGCATAGTGGGTGGTAGCCACCACCCGGCTGCCCATTTTCCGGCAGAATTCGATGATGGCTGTGGCCAGGGCCGCGCCCTCTGCCGGGTCGGTGCCCGCGCCCAGCTCGTCAAACAGCACCAGGGTTCGGTCATCACACTGGGCCACCACATCCACGATGGTTCGCATGTGGCTGCTAAAGGTGGACAGGCTCTGGGCAATGGACTGCTCGTCGCCGATGTCCGCGAGAATCGCGTCAAAGGTGGACAGCACGCTGCCGTCTCCCGCCGGGACATGCAGACCGCATTCCGCCATCAAGGTCAGCAGGCCGATGGTTTTCAGCGTCACGGTCTTGCCGCCGGTGTTGGGGCCGGTGAT
>CAYYGF010000033.1:0-15182 GCA_964471315.1 uncultured Oscillospiraceae bacterium
TTAACACGGCCGCCACGGATCAGCACGACGGAGTGCTCCTGCAGGTTATGGCCGACACCGGGGATATAAGCAGAAACTTCCATACCGTTGGTCAGACGCACACGGGCGATCTTACGCAGGGCGGAGTTCGGCTTCTTGGGGGTGGTAGTACGCACAGCGGTGCACACGCCACGCTTCTGGGGGGAAGGCAGGGTAGTGGCCTTGTTCTCCAGAGTGTTCAGACCTCTCTGCAGAGCAGGAGCGGTGGACTTGTAGGTGACCTGCTGACGGCCATTTCTCACGAGCTGGTTAAAAGTAGGCATTAATTTTCTCCTTTCTTTTGTTCTCGCCATTTCGGCGGGTATTTATTCTACGGAATGATCCGATAGAATCAAGCTTTGCGCACCACGGCAGCCGCCGCGGCGCCGACTTCGATCCCGCAGGCCCGGCCAAGCTCGGACATGCTGGAAACCCAGGTGACCTGGACACCGTGCTGAACGCACAACTGCTCCGCAGGCCCCGTGATGGCAGGATCGGCGTTTTCCGCCAGAAACACATACCGGGCGCGGCCGGAATTCACGGACTTACGCAGCTGCTTCGCGCCGACCACCACCTGTTTGTCCGCAAGCTCCGGTAAAGCGCCGCAATACGGTATTTTACTTATCATTTCCTTATCCATACAAAAACATATTATACGCATTTTTTCAGAAAAGTCAACAAAAATGTGGGAAATATTTTTGGGATAATGCTATTTTTCCTGTATCAAATCCGCTATTTCAAAAATTACTTGTAACCATGGATGATGCCGCTTGAAAATACTGTTTCAATTTTGTATAATAGTAAAAACAATTCATAAGGAGTTTTTTATGTTTTCAAAATTAAAACAGAGTCATTTCCCACAACTGTTAATCTTCTTTATTTTAGCGGTTTATTTCTTGACTGCCACATTGACGCAGCTGCTGCACCTTCCTCTGGTGATCCAGATGCTCATGGATGTGGCTTGGTGTCTGCTTGGCGTGTTGATTCTCATCAATTGGAGATCTCTGTTTCAAGCCAGCATCCAAGTAAAAGCGCTCCTGGCGGTGGTGGTTTTGTTCTTTCTTTCCACCTTGGTGGGCCTGGCGCTGAATTACCAGTCCATTCTATATTATTTGTGGGGCATACGGAATAATTTCGCCTATCTGGTGTTTTTCTTTGCCTGTATTCTTTTTTTGAAAGCGGAAAATATCCGGAACTATTGGAAATGCTTTGATCTTCTGTTTGCGGTTAATTTCCTTGTTACCTTATTTCAGTTCTTTATTCTCGGATATAAGCAAGATTATTTGGGTGGGATCTTTGGGGTTCAGCAGGGCTGCAACGGTCGAACCAACGCCTTCTTAATGATCGTCATCACCTGCTCCATCGTCCGTTATTTGAACCAGGAAGAAAAAGCGTGGGTATGTCTTTTGAAATGCGCAATGGCGCTGATCATTGCCGCTTTGGCAGAACTAAAAATGCTCATCTTGGAATTTTTCGTTATTATTGTTCTTGCCGTGTTGCTCACCAAGTTTTCCCGCAAAAAACTGTACCTTCTGATTGGCGGATGCATCGGAGGCATTCTCGCGATACAGATTCTCACATGGATTTTCCCACAATGGGCAGGAACCTTTTCCGTGAAAGGATTTTGGCAGATTGCTACATCCTCCGCAGGATATTCAGGGGCCGGTAACGGCGAATTCAACCGGCTCACCGCAATCCCCATGGCCTGGAGCACTTACTTGACCACCTGGCAGCAGAAGCTGTTTGGCTTGGGTTTGGGAAATTGTGACTATTCTCCCTATGCGTTTTTGACCACCCCCTTCTACACCCAGTATGGCGCTACCCACTATACCTGGCTGCACTCCGGATTTCTGATGCTGGAAACCGGCCTGGTTGGTGTGGTTCTGTACTGTGGGATCTTTGCGGCGATTTTCTTCGCGGCCTATAGCCTGGAAAGCAGAGGAACCGGAGACGCAGTATGCTGTCAGACAGCAAAAATTCTTACTCTCATGTGTCTTGTCCTTATTATTTATAATGTATCACTGCGCGAATACACCGCCTATATGCTATTTTTTGTCCTGGCGTTGCCTTTTGTCTCTTTGGGATCAAGGCAAAATACTATTATCGAATAAAACCATTTTGCTTTATTCGTTTGCTTTATTCGATAGACACCGCCTAACGGCGCGGAATAACTATGTAAAGAAAACCGGAACGGAGCTGGGGGGAACCTCAGCTCCGTTTTGTATGCAATATTTTTTTCGCCAAAACGAACAGGGATCGAAATTCTCTGCTGCGGAAAGAGCACAGCAAGAAGATCCCATTGTAGGAGACCGTGCAGACGAGGATCCTGGCAATCACCCCCAGCAGTCCGGTCAAGGTAATCTGTTCGCACAGCACAAAGGAAACGCCGCAGCACACAAGCGTTACTGCCAGATAGGAAAGGCAAAGCCGAAGGTAGGGACGGTAGTCCCCATCGAAATGATACCTCAACACAAGATACTGTGTCAACGGGAAGGTCGTTAGGGCAAGGCTCAAGACAGTTCCAATATAGACCCCGTTTACATCCAACCACTTTACCAACGCCAGGGAAACCACCAGATTTACCAGCAGATTCAGCACGTTGATATAGGGCATTTTCTTGATCAGTCCCCGAACGTCAAAGAAAATCGTCGCGGGATAGTTGATTCCAGTCAGGAAAAAATTCACAAGCAGGAGCAGAAGTGTGGAATTTCCGAGGATCATGTTCTCCTGGCGAATCCAAATATCCCGCACAAAGGGCGTCAAGACGCACAGCATGCCGGCGGACAAAAAGCCGTAGACCCAGAATGCGATGTACTCCAGATCCAGGAACGTATTGTACTGGTCTTTCTTGTCCGCAGTGACCACCATATTACCAACAGCCGGACTGCAATTACCGAAAAAGAATCCCAACAGCTTCTCCACCGTTCCAATGACCATCATATAGTTGCCTACGATACCGGTGATGACAACATTGACAAAAGCGGAGGTGATCATACTGTCCGTGGCGCTTTTTACGGAGCGGGAAATTTTATTGATAGATTCCGCTTTGATGTAGGCAAAGATACTGCTGCGGTCCTCAACGCTTACCCGTTCACTCTTATATTTGTTCAGATAGGGATAAAGTCTGCTCGCTTCCCAATGGATCAGCAGATTCGTGATCAGCGTTCCCAAGACCGCCGTTATCAGATACAGTGTAAAATCCGCCGTTACATACAAGATAACCGTTTGGGCAAGGGTCGTTAGTATCAGAATCAGATTGTTGATGTTGGTTCGCCGGTAATCTTCCTGATATACAGAAATCAGAGTGCCCTTATAAGCAAAGCAGTAGGAGAAAACGGTTCGCAGCAGATATAAAAAGAAATACCACTGTAAATGCGGGACGGCAGCATCGGTTTTGACGATAAAATGGATAAACGGCATCAACGCCAGGCCCATAACAAAAATTGCCAGGGCAACCACACGGTACGCCGTTTTATACAGGTTCATCAGAGCCGCGATCTTTTTTTCATTGCCCTCCGCCACCGGCTTGTATAGGTGAATGGAGATAGCTCCGTAAAAACCCAACTCTGCCATGTTCAGCATGTACAGGATATTGCTGAACAAAGTAGACACCCCGGCCAGTTCCTCACCCAAACGGCTGACAAAAAGGCTCCGGGAAACAAACCCCACAAGGGCATAGATCAAATAACCAATCGTAGCCCAGGATGCATTTCTGAGCAGTTTTTCACTTCGTAATTCTTTCTTTTCCATGTTACTCTTGAGATAAATCATAATTGCGGTAAGAGTTGTCCAGATCGATCAGGAGCGTCTCATGCTGGGTAACCCGCTGCTCCACAGGCGGCAGCTGCCAATAATCCCCATATTCTTGCCGCAGCAGTTTATCATATTCCTTGGGCGCTAGAACCGGCATTCCTTCAAAGGAAAGAACCGTTCCCTCCCCAAACCACTCAGCAGGAGCCGTTTCTTTTGTCTCCCAGCCGCTGGTATGGTTGGCCAAATACCGTTTTCCTTTCGGTAAGCGGTAGAGCTCCTCTCTCTTCTGGAAAGCCTTTTCCAAGGATGGATATCGAAATTTCGCGTACGCAAGTGCCAGCCTGGAAACGGCAGAGGAAGCGCCTTGGGATTGAAAATCTGTATAGATCCGTTCATCCAGTACAAATTTTCGCATCCGATACAGCGCATCATGCTTTCTGGATGTGTAGTCCAAAGGAAAAATATCGATAAAAATTCCCTGGTTCATCCGAACCGGCCGATAGGTTTTTTCCGCGAAGGTAGTATTGCTGTTGCGTATTTTGGCGAATCCCTGCAGGTACTCCGGATCGGTTTCGTGGGTCTGCAAAAACAGGTGCCCGCTCAGATACTTGGGTGCCTCCGACAAAAACACATTGTAATCTTCCCGAAGCATCGCAATGTCAATATCATCATCCCACGGAATAAATCCGCCATGTCTGACGGCTCCCAAAAGCGTGCCGTACATAACATAGTATTTGATGTTCAGCATCCGGCAGATCTCAATCGTTTCCTTAAGAATATCCAGTTAAAAGGCCTTCAGCCGGTTCAAATTAGGCTGTTTTGACAGTTCCATATTTATTTCCTTTCCAAGTGGGTATTCATAATCAGCTAACCACCAGAAACAACTGAATCAAGAAATACAAGGTGTACTTCATCTTATGTCTCATCAAAAAGCAGAACAAACTCAATGGGAATTTGATTTTCCATATGCGGCATTGCTCCAGCATCTTGCGAACGGTGGGTTCTTCCATCAGAAGGCCAATCTGCCGCAGTTTATCCGGCATATCGGAAGCCACGATCTGCTTAATGTGAACGCTGATTCCGCCGAGAATATTGGACGACAGCATTTGACGATATGCCGTCGAATCAGTCAGAACCGGCTCCCGCTCCAGGCGCTGATACAGCCGGATTAGGCAATTGGCTCTTTCCGGGTTGAAGGTCGTGGTGATGGAGCAATTGTTGGCCCTGTAATAATAGTTGTTTTCCGGGATGATCACAGCCCGCTCGGCTTTTTCAAAAAACTGGATATTGAACAGGAAGTCCTCCATGCCAATTTCCTGGGTGGGATGAAACACCAGCGCGTTTTCCAAAATAAACCGACGGTCATATAATTTCATGCAGGAGGACTGACTGAGATGGGGCATTCCTCTGTATTCGGCGCCAATCAAGCGAAGCAGGATATGCTCCTGGACCTCCCTGCCGCTGCCGCAGGGAAAAACCGTATCCGTCCCTCCGTGCTCCAAAAAAGTACCATTCGGGTACGCTTTGCGGTATCCCCCCAGCACACATTGTGCCTGGTAGGCAAGCGCATAACGAACCATCACTTCAATGGTATCCGGCGCCAAATAGTCATCTCCATCCGGCATCAGAAGATAATCCCCCGCCGCCAGGGAGATCCCCCGATTCCGTGTGCCGCTGAGGCCCTCGTTGGCCTTATGCACCACCCGTATTCTCGCGTCCCTTTTTGCCCAGGAATCGCAGATAGCGGGGCACCCATCCGGGCTCCCGTCATCCATCAAGAGGATCTCCAGATGGCTATAGCTTTGCTTGACAATGCTCTCCACGCATTGGTTCAGATAGGTCTCCACATTGTAAATGGGAACAATCACCGATACCAGAGGATTTTCCACTTTCTTCATCCTTTGCTCAAATAGAATTCCTGCAAAACCTGCGCCGTGTTCCGGATGTCATAACCGGCATCGATAATTTTTTGACGGTTGTCCGGCTTTTCCTCGTGTTTATGCTTCAGCAGCTCCTCTGCCCAGACTTTGGGGGCGGCCTCCAGCGGCAGGAAGGTGACTGTGCCGGTAATGTCGGCTTCCCGGGGAACCCGGTCGGAAACCACGCAGGGAACGCCGGCCGCCTGGGTTTCCACCAGGGAGACAGGTAATCCCTCAAAGAGGCTGGGCATACACAGCACATCCGCAGTCGTCAGCAGCCCGGCCACATCGTTGCAGTCCCCCAGAAAGGTGACGACAGCTTCCAGCCCCAGGGACTGCGCTTTTTGGCGGGTCTGTTCCATCAAAGCCCCAGTCCCCGCCAGCACCAGCCGGGCTGTATCCTCCATCTGATATAATGCCGAGAAGATGTTCAAAAGAAATTCGTGGTTTTTCGCCTGCGTAAACCGTCCCACGTTCACCACAGTAAACCGGTCACCTCTGCGGCAGTCCGCATTGGTAAACAAGCTGGTGTCCACACCGTTTTTCACGATTCGGGGCGTATCCGTCTCCCCGAACATCCAACAGTAGGCCTCATTGGAACAGGCCAGCATGTCCGTGCAATTGGGCAAAACCTTTTTGCCGTAGTAATCTTTCACAAGCTGAAAGGCCAAACCGCCCTCGTTCTTGGTGCTGTGGCTGTGGGCAATCCGGACAGGAATCCCCGCTTCCTTGGCGCACTCCATAATCAAGCCGCTGAATTTGTCCATATGGGAATGGACGATCTTGTACCCATCATGGGTTTTGAAAAAATCCCGAACCGCCTTGTGATAGACAAAGGGGCCTTTCTGCGTGATAAAAGGGATCTGGTATACCCGGCCGCCCAGGCTCTTGATTTCTTCCACGAATATGCCGTCGAAGCTATACAGGAAATCGAACTGCACCTTTGACCGGTCGATATGGCGGTAGACATTCATAATAAACGTCTCATATCCGCCCCGCCCCAGTCCGGCAACACAGTGCAGCACCCGGATTGGTTTCTCCATATCCAACACCTCTTTTCTCTTATTACCTTCTCATCATGCCCTTTTCTTTTCGGCATACGACTCAGCACCCGTTTCAGCATGGAAAAGTGACGCTGCCAAAACTACCGGTATCGACAAAACCAGCGGATATGCGTAACGGAATTCTGCATATACTGGCGTTCCCAACCAAAGCCCGGCCATCAGTATCAGAAGCGGAATCTCCAGCAGAAACTCATCCCGTTTTTTGCAGATGTTCACAAAGAAACAGGCGACTAAAATCCATACCTGCAATCCGATTCCATATAGAACCGGAGATAGTCCATTCCATTCCACATACATGAAATAGGTATCAAAAAAATTTATCACAGTATCGCTTCGAACCGTGTTTTGAATTCCAAAATCATTTTCACAGACACCTTCCGCATACATATAATACTGGAATCCGCCGTTATATCCTCCGTTCCAATACCCTTTGGTCTGCTCGATCCAAGCTTTCCAGTATTCTCCAGGATACTGGTGTCCCAAACGCAAATAGAGTTTTGCGTAGTCTATTAGGTGTTCCTGTACGTAAATAATATTCTCCCGACGGAGTGCATGAAATTTAATAGGATCCGCCAAATATGGAACATACTCGTCATGCATGACTTCCAGATCAAATGCCTGGGAAAGCAGCTGTTCATCCTCTTCCTCAATCCAGCACTCATCCGCAATGACCCGGGCAATTTGCTGGAGGGGAATGCTGAAGGCCTCTACCATATCAGTTTCCGGAATACTCCACATAGAAAGGAGTGGATTGAGCAATATCCAGCATATCACCGCAATCGCAGCCATGATTCTTCGCACTTTGTAAAAGCGGCCCCGCATTGCGAATACCATCACCAGAGCGGCCACCAAAAATGCGTACCAACCATTTGTTCGCCAGAGGCAAAAACCAATGCTTCCTATAGTAAAAAGCAAGCCATTCAAAGCAGAGGATTTGCCAATCTTCCGTATAATGCGATAAAGGGAAGTACCCATTAGGCAGGCAGCGGCGCCAAACAGAACGTCTTTCCACAATGTCACGCTGTAATAAATCTGATAAGGGAGCAGAAGATAAATCCCGGCGGCGCAAAACAAATACCATCTCGGAACTTTAGACTGGTACATGGTCACCAAAGCGTAAGCCAAACACGCCGCCAAAAAGAGGACTTGTACAGACATATAGAACGCAATGGCCGCGTTAATCTCCCCATACAGGGCATATCCGATACGGTAAAACACTTCAACTGTTTTTGTATGCCAAAAAGGCATGGTGTTGTTGTATTCTCCAGTTATGATTTGCCGGATCGTGCTGATCGAGTCTCTCGTCAAAATGCCTGGGTATTCCATTCCCCATAAGAACGTTAAGTCGACCGCCGCGATAAGGAAAAAGCAGGTGCAAAAGAAGGCCACTGGTCTTGTCGGAACCAACTGCGCTTCCAAAGGAAGCGGAATATGAATCAATAAACTCAAAAGAATATTTGCTGCAATTGACCACCCGCCAAAAAACATGCAGAAGATTCGGAAACCCGCGAAAATATCTTCATACTCGGAAAACAGATGAACCAGCGGATAATTCGCGAGAATAACCGCAACGGAAAACACCGCCGCCAATAGGATGACACCAAGGACACAGTTCCCAGAAAGATGGTCTTTATATGTACCCCCCACCCGCACTCGAACATGCAGATCCCATATTGACATGATGCCTAAAATTGCGCACAAAACATAAACGCCGTAGAAAGAATCCGTATCGGTCAGAATGGAAAGCCAAGCAAAAATGAAAAATGCCTGTAATGCCACCAGGATCTTGGGGTATCTGCCCACTTTAATTTTATGGTCAAAAAGCACTGGCTTACTATTTCTTTTGATTTTTGGCAGCATTCTTTTACTATCCTTTCCGTACAATGGCACCTCACAAGCAATTAAATTGCCACTATTAAAGACCATCTATTGCAATATTGTCCACAAATACAGATTCATCAAACTCACCGCCGGGAAAACGCAGCAGGCAGCTTTGACGAAGGTTTGGGTATTGCCCTGGATACGCACCAGCCGGTTGTTCATCAAGAAAATCCCCAGCAGCGGGAACGCGGGAGTCAAATAACGGCCCTGCATTCCCTCAATGGTAAACGATCCCGTGTTCGTCCATTGCAGAGAAGCCAGCGCGGTCAGCAGAAACACCCCAATAAACACCAGCAAGGCAAAGTACCGCTCTTTTCTGCCTAAACTCTCCCGCTTTTTTCCGGTGTGGCACCCCTCGATAAACAGCAGGAGCAGCACCAGTACGGTGATGGTATCGCTGCTGCCCAGGTCAATGGCGAAAAGCTGGATCCCATTGACCAGGAACATCCCCAGCTGTTGACGCAGTGTATTCACAAACACCATCAGCGCTCTGGGCAAATGGGCGCAGACATAGGAAAAGGTATACATCTCCGGCGCGATGCTCTGTACAGCGGCCACTGCTTCTACTGCCTCAGAGGGCACCGTTTCCGCCGAAACCGGAAGGGCAAACTGGCGAAGCATTTCCAAAAGCATTCCCATTATGGATATTCCGGAATAAGCGTACATCATAAACAGGATCGGCACAGAAAATCCCACAATCCGCAGCGCCACACCGGGCCAATTGACCTTCTGATCCCGGATATACCGGCGGTAGATCACCAGCAGCCAGAAGAAGCTCACCGGCAGGTAAATGGATTTGCAGGGCGCCAGCAGCGCCGAAACCAGGATGATCAGCGCCCAGTTCCAAACGGAGGGGCTTTTCTCCCCGAAGGCTGCCTGCATTCCCATTCCAATTAAGAAAAAGCACATCCCCAGAATCATCGCGTCTCGGGTGAGAGAAACCGTCTGCACCAGCACCGCCGGGGTCAACGCCAAAATCAGCAGAATTCGCTTGCCGAAGGGCATCGCCCGGATGGCGAAAAACGTCAGCAGCACAAACACCGCGTAAGATGCAAGCCGTCCGCACTGCACCATGGGCAAAAATCCCAGATTCAGCTTGCGCGCCGCCGCGAAGCCCAGCGCCTGGGGCCAATACAAAATGCCAAGCTGGGTGCTGATAAAGCCCTGTCCGGACTCCGCCAGGATCAGCCTTCCCTCCTCCGGGGAATCCAGGCGGAGGTTTTTCAGCGCCGCTGCCATATCCGTGTAGTTATCCGAAACGCTGTCATTTTGGTAGAATTGATACAGGGTGTAATCATCGCAGGCCCGGCGGTAATAATACACGGAATTCTGGTTCGGGTCTGCAGAGGAAGGTGCCCAAATCGATCCCTCCATCCCCAGCAGCTCGTTGGAAAGCACATACGTGCTGTCAAACTGGAACTTCATATCAAAGCCATATAGCGGTGTCAAATCAAACAGCGTCACCATGCCAAAGCCCGCCGCCAGCACCAGATACAAAATATGCTCCTTCCCATTGCCGAACAAAACCAGGGCCAAGCCTGTCAGAACGGTTCCAATGGTCACCAGTATCATGAGCTTCAGCAGCCCGGAGGGAGCATACAGGGAAGTCCTCAAAAAGCCGAAACGTACACTGCCGGTTAGCTTCTGGCCATTTTGTGAAAGACTGCCGCTTTGAATCGACCGGTTCACCCGCACCGAAACCGCCGCGGTACCGCAGTTGGTAACCGTCAAGGTATACGCCTGTCCACTCCGGGTAACCACCGGCTCCGGGAACCGGAAGGTAGCCTGCCCATCCTCCGTCAATTCCCCCGGTTCCGCCTCCCCGGCGGCAAGCACCTGATCCGCAGATTGGAGCTCCATCCGCAGGGTGCTGTCCAGCGTTTCCCCATCCACCTCCAGATAGCCTTCCGCGCAAAGTCCCACCAGGTTGCCCATGGCGGTGAAGGTCTGGGTCAAGGACTGCCCCGGCTCCAGCGTCTCCGACTCGATCCGGCAGGTATGATCGGAATGCCTGCAATCGTGGAAAAAGGCCCGAGTCGTTTCTGCCGGAAGGCCGTAGTGGGCCAGATGATTCGTCATATAGGCGCAGTATCCACACACCAGCGCCGCCACAAGCCAAATGATCAGCCGTTTCCCGTTTATCTTACCCTTGTGAAAATACGCTTGTTTCTGATTTTCCATGGCTTCAATCCTTTGTTACCGGGCAGAAATTTGCGGCTCCTGCCGCTCCTCATGTTCCTTGTCTTCCCGTTCTAGCCGGTCAATGGCGATGGCCTGGGTCAAGGCCGCCACCTGCTCGTTCAGCCGGGACAGCCGCAGCGTGGTGGTGAACAGCTTCAGCACCAGCAGGAAAATGACAATGATGTAAACCAAATTGGACGGCGACTGGAATCCCAGCAGGTTTGCCAGCCAAAACAGCGCCTTAGGCATACAGGCCAGCCCCAGCAGCACCACACCAAACACAATCCAGAAAATCGAATGGTTGATTTTCATCCGGTTCTTCCGGATTCCGTTGATGAAATACAGAAATGTCACAACCGATCCCAGGATCAGCAGAATTCTTTGGGCAAACGGCATATGGGTTCCTCCTTATAGCCGCGGGGAGCCATCCAATTCCAGCCCCCGGCGGAATTTTTGAATCAGAATAATGGACACTCCCATTTGCAGCATATACGCGGCGCTTTTGATGGGGCTTAGGTAGCTCTGTCCTGCCATGCGTTCTCGCATCTCCACCTGCACCTCCACGGTCTTTGCACCGCTTTGGATCAGATACGCTATGGTATCCGGCTCCGGTTCAATGTTCAGCTGGCTGGCAAACAGGCGAATCACCCGGTGGCTGTACATCCGCATCCCGCTGGTGGGATCTCCCAGCCAACAGCCTGTGGTGAGGCGGATGGCAAAGGCAATCAAGGCGCTGCCGAACATCCGCAGAGAACGGGGCTTTTTCTTCTCCACAAACCGGCTGCCGATGACGATATCATAGCCTTCCTGCAATTTTTCCAGCATGCCAGGCAGGTACTCCGGGCAGTGCTGGCCATCCGCGTCGAACTGAACCGCCGCGTCGTAGCCATGACGGTAAGCGTATTTCATTCCCGCCTGAACCGCGCCGGACAGTCCCAGATTCACCGGCAGATCCAGCAGGTGCAGGTTATTTTCCCGACATACCGCCGCCGTTCGATCCAGGCTGCCGTCGTTGACCACCAGATAGTCATACTGGGGGCAGACCCGGCGCAGATTTGCCACGGTGGTCAAAATGCTATCTTCTTCATTGTATGCGGGGATAATCACAAGCAGTCTCATCGAGCAACCGCCTCCATGGGAAATTCATAAGCGTTCCTCGTTCCGCTTCGGAAAACCTTTCTTTCCGAAGCGGAACCGCGCCGCAGGGCATTTATGTGTTATTATAGTCGATATTCCTTGAAAAAGCTAGTGCCAAATTATTAGAAAGGCTTGTTGCTTTTTTCGCAGTTGCGGTGTATCATGGTTTATACAGAAAAAATTTGCTTGGAAACAGGATTCGAAAGAACAGGAGGAACGTCATGGGCCATACATTTCTATTTTTCTCCGCCCAATATCTGCCAACTGCCGGTGGGGTGGAGCGATATACCTACAATCTGGCCAGGCGGCTGCTCCGACAGGGAAACCGGGTCATCGTCGCAACCAGCGCCTTAAAGGGTCCGCCCGCCTGGGAAACCGACCCGGAGGGAATCGAAATCTACCGCTTTCCCAGCTGGCTCTTTCTCCATGGACGCCTCCCTCTGCTGAAGCCCACCGGAGAATTTCACCGTCTGGCCAAGAAGCTCTGGGCCCAGGGAATCGACTTCTGCGTTATCAACACCTACTTTTATCCGCTGAGCATGTATGCCGCAAGCCGGGCCAGCAAGCGGCAGCTTCCCCGCATTCTGATCAATCACGGTTCTGCCTGGCTGATGACCGGCAGGAAGCCTCTGGTGCTTGCGGGAAAGCTGTATGAGCATATCGCCGCCCGGCTCTGCCACCATTACTGCGCCGATTTTTACGGGGTGTCCAGTGCCGCTGTTCAGTGGCTGTCCACCTTCTCCATCCCCGGAAACGGGGTCATAACCAACGCCATTGACCCGGAGGAGGTTTCCCGCTCTGTCTCCCCCGGCACAGACTGGCGGCAGCGGCTGGGGCTTTCCCCGGATGACCGAATCATTGCCTTTGTAGGGCGGATGATTCCGGAAAAAGGCGTGGAGTCTGTGCTGTCCGCCATGCCCCGAATCCGGGAAGTCCATCCCAACGCCTGGCTGCTTATGGCTGGAGATGGGCCGTTGTTCGAAAAGCACCAGTCCCGGCCGCCGGAAGGGGTATTTCTTCTGGGAGGACAGGCGTATGGGGATGTGCTGGCGCTTTTGCAGCAGGCTGACCTTTTCTGCCTGCCCAGCCGCAGCGAGGGCTTCGCCTGCACCGTGCTGGAAGCGGCGGCGATGGGTTGTCCCATCATCACGACAGCCACCGGCGGAAGCCCTCAGCTGCTACTTGATAACTGCTACGGCGTTCTTTTGAAGGATATGACCCCGGATACCGTGGCAGAGGCCTGCATCCAGGCGCTGTCTGACCCAGTCTGGCGAGAAAACGCCGCCCGGCTGGCCGGGCAACAGCTTCGGGAGCACTATACCTGGGACGCCGCACTGTCCCAGCTATACCAGGCTTTCCATCTGGAATAACATCCTTGTTATCCCCATACGGCCAAAATCGGCTATAACCCACAAAGAAGCCGCTACCGTTTCCGGTAGCGGCTTCTTCTGTTAATTCAGTGCGTTCTCCATCATTTCCTCAGGCAAACGGCTTGCGGGGGTGGCGCCGGGCTGGTAGTCCCGGTAGGCCATCAGACCGGAGCCCGCGGGGATCAGTTTACCGATCAGCACGTTCTCCTTCAGACCAACCAGGTGGTCAACCTTGCCCTTGATGGCGGCATCGGTGAGGACCTTGGTGGTCTCCTGGAAGGAGGCGGCGGACAGGAAGGAGTCGGTGGCCAGAGCGGCCTTGGTGATGCCCAGCAGCACGGCGCTGGACTCGGCCTTCCGCAGTTCGGTCTCACCGGCGTCAATGCGGCGCTGGATCTCCGCGTTGGCATCCTCAAACTCGAAGGTATCCACAGTGCTGCCGGTGAGCAGCGCGGTGTCGCCGGGATCCTCAATGCGAACCTGGCGCATCATCTGGCGGATGATGACCTCAATGTGCTTGTCGTTGATTTCCACGCCCTGCTGGCGGTACACCGCCTGGACGGACTGCACCAGGTAATCCTGGACAGCCTCCACGCCGGAGATCCGCAGCACATCCTGGGGATACAGGGCGCCGTCGGTGATGGGCTCGCCCTTCTGAACCACCTTGCCGTGGGCGACCTTCAAGCCCACAGAGTAGGGCACCTGGTAGACCTTCACCTCGCCGTCGTCGGCGGTGACGGTGATGTTCCGCAGAGCGGTACGGTGGGTGTCGTCAATGCTGACCACACCGGTGATCTCGGAGATCTGGGCCATCTTCTTGGGACGGCGGGCCTCGAATAGTTCTTCGACTCGAGGCAGACCCTGGGTAATATCGTCACCCGCAACGCCGCCGGAGTGGAAGGTACGCATGGTCAGCTGGGTACCAGGCTCGCCGATGGACTGGGCGGCGATGATGCCGACAGCCTCGCCCAGGTCCACTTCCTTGGAGGTGGCCAGGTTCATGCCGTAGCACTTGGCGCACACGCCCACCCGGGCATGGCAGCCCAGAATGGTACGGATATAGATCTTGTTGATGCCGGCCTTCTCGAACTTCTCGGCATCCTCGGGCATCATCATCACGTCCTTGGAGTGCAGCAGCTCCCCGGTAACAGGATGCAGCACATCGTGGACGGGATACCGGCCCCGGATGCGGTTGCCGAAGGTATCGATGACATCGCCGTTCTTGTCGTAGACCGCGCCCACCCAGATGCCGTTCTCGGTGCCGCAGTTGTGCTCCCGAATGATCACATCCTGGGAAACGTCCACCATTCGGCGGGTCAGGTAACCGGAGTCAGCGGTACGCAGGGCGGTATCGGTCATGCCCTTCCGGGCGCCTCTGGAGGAGATGAAGTACTCCAGAACAGACAGGCCCTCACGGAAGTTGGCCTTAACGGGAATCTCAATGGTACGGCCAGCGGTATCGGCCATTAGGCCGCGCATGCCGGCCAGCTGACGAATCTGAGCCATAGAACCACGGGCGCCGGAGTCCGCCATCATGTAGATGGGGTTGAACTCGTCCAGGTTGCCCTGCAGGGCATCGGTGACGTCCTTGGTGGTCTTTTCCCACTGCTGCACCACCAGGCGGTAGCGCTCGTCGTTGGTGATGAAGCCCTGGCGGTAGAAGTTTTCGATCTCTACCACTTTGCCCTCGGCTTCCTTGACCAGCTCATACTTGATGGCAGGCACTTCCATATCCGCGATGGACACGGAGATAGCGCCCTTGGTGGAATACTTGTAGCCCAGGGCCTTGATCTTGTCCAGCATCTCGGTGGCGATGGTGAAGCCATGGCGGCGGATGCACTTGTCGATGATCTTGCCCA
>CAYYGF010000034.1:0-13653 GCA_964471315.1 uncultured Oscillospiraceae bacterium
ACCCTGGCGGGTCTAACCAACGCGTTGAAGGTGGTTGGCAAGAAGAAAGAGAATGTGAAGATCGTCACCGTGGGCGCCGGCGCGGCGGGTGTGTCCATTGTGAAAATGCTGCTCAGCGCGGGCTTCCGCAATATTACCATGTGCGACAGGCAGGGAGCGCTGTACGACGGCGCGCCCGGCATGAACTGGGCCCAGGCGGAAATGGCGAAGATTACCAATCCTGACCAGACCCCCGGCACCCTGGCGGAGAAGCTGGTGGGCGCGGATGTATTCATCGGTACCTCCGCTCCTGGCATCGTGACCAAGGAAATGGTGGCGACCATGAATAAGGACGCCATCATTTTCGCCTGCGCCAACCCCACCCCCGAGATCTATCCTGACGAGGCCAAGGCAGGCGGCGCGAAGGTGGTTTCCACCGGCCGCAGCGATTACCCCAATCAGATCAACAACGTGCTGGCCTTCCCGGGCATTTTCCGGGGTGCCTTTGACGTTCGCGCCTCCGATATCAACGAGGAGATGAAGATTGCCGCTGCCAATGCCCTGGCAAACCTCATCACCGACGAGGAACTGAATGAAAACTACATCATCCCCGCGGCCTTTGATCCCAGAGTCGGCCCCGCCGTGGCCAAGGCCGTGGCAGAGGCCGCCCGGGCCTCCGGTGTCGCCAGAATCTGATCTCAACCTTTTTTCGCTTCTTCATTTCCGCCTCACAGAGGCGTGCGGTCCATGACAAGGCGCCTCAACGAAGATGCAAATCCCCCTCCCGCCCCTGGTTTTTCCAGGCACGGGAGGGGGAATCTTGATATTGTTTACCGGTCAGAGGGCAGGGCGTGTTCATCCAGAACACAGGTGTCCATATAGAACTCCCAGTTCTCCTTCTCCCAGATGTTGGAATGGACGCGTGCCCACATTGCCGGGAGGAAGGTGGTTCCGTTATTGATGTCCGTATTCCATTCCCAGCCCATGATAATATACTGGTCATGGGCCGTTTTTTCAGCGTCGGTGATTGGCAGGCCGGTAAAGGGGTTGACCGGATCCTCAATCAGATCCTCCATAGCCAGAACAGGAACATCCGCGTTTGTCATAAACGCGCTGGAGGTGGTAAAGCCCTCGCTGCCAAAATCCTTTACCATAAGCAGGGGGAAATACCAAGAGGCATCCCGCAGAGTATGCGAGCCATCATCCATAATCAATTCCTTTATTTGGCCAAAGCCCACGCCATGGTCTGCGACCAGAATGATTCTGGTATTGTCATATACGCCGTTCTTCCGAAGATCGTCAAACCACTCTCCCAGCCGCAGCATGGCAGCCATGTTTGCATGGTAGTGACTCATCTCCTCCGCCGTTTGCACCCGAAGCGTTTTTCCATCGACGGTAAACCGATCCTCATGGGCGGCATCATATTCCGTGTTGTCTACCGCATATGACACCGAATAATCCGGCTCCTGGAGCAGCATTGGCTCATGGGTCGTATCATTCGTCAACATGAGGAAGGTATTGGTTTCCTCCTCCGACACACGGGTCATCCCGGAAAGGGCGCACAGTACATTATACGAACCCATAAAATCCGCGCTGATTCCCTCGGAAGTACTCCGATCGTACTGCACCTGGATCTGCGGCGTAACGCTTTGATTATATTGTCCGTGGTTATAAATCGGCGCCTGCAAAAACAAAGGCATAGACTTCATCAAGCCAAAGCAGAAGAAATTCCGACTTCGGTTGCTGATTAAGGTAGCGATGTTTTCTGCCTCATTAAATGTCCCCTTGGTAATATAGGTTTGGATTTCCGGATAATCGTCGTATATCGACAGATCGGGAATCCATTGATAGTTGGCGTAGGTGGGATCGCAGACCGTAACGTCAAATCCATTCTCCAGGAAGGTCACAGGCATCACCTTCAGCGCCTCGTTCTGCTTGTCAACCAGTCGCTCCTGGTTCCGCTTGTTCAGTTCCACCGGCGTATATTCATATCCGCCGAACAGCGCAGGAGAACCAAAGTTGGTAGAACGGCCATAGGAGATTACGTTGTCGTAGTAGGTAAACCCGGAGAACTGCTCCATCAGCTCCGGTTTTTCCTGGAAGATGTAGGGAACGTATCCGCCCATCGCCCTGTCCAGCATGATGACCACCACATTTTTTCCCGTTTTACTCAGACGGAAATTTGGTGATTCCCTTTCCTCCGGAACAGCGACTTGATGAATGGACTTCTGGATGGTTACGGCGTTCCATACCGACATACCGCCCAGAGCGAAAATGGCCATCAGCAGCACCGTCTGGGCAACATGGGGCTTTTTTACCACCAGCAAATACAACCCACACCCCAAGCCAACCAGGATGCCAAGATTGACTAGCCGCTCCGCGAAGGAAAAGTATGGTTCCGCTTCATATTGCAGATTGGGGGTAATCACACCGAGATCCGTTCCGAAGAACATGTAATTCACCAGCGCGGCGCCACAGGCAATCCAGAAAAACCGCTCGAACAGGACTTTCCCCTTGGGACTGGCAAGCCAGTAAAAGACATTGCCCCACACAAGGAAGGTACCTGCCGCCAGACACAGTGTGCTGACAATGTACCACAGGGGATTGTAAAAATAGGTAAGATCCACAAATTCGTGGGGGGAATCCGCGATAAAGGCAGAGGGGATCAGAAGTCCCACCAATACGGTTAGGAATATTCCGCTCAGAAGAAACAATTTGCGGTTAGGCGTTCCATTCCCCACCTGCAAGCGAAACGGCAGCCTGCCCCTCAGCAGGGAAACCAGCAGCGGCAGCTGAAGCGCCATACACATCGCAATCAGAACGTATTTTAATAGGCGCGCCTCCATTTTTTTCATCACCAGTGCTGCGAGGATAAGGCCCGCAGCGGAGGCAAGCACCCGCAGAATCCGCCCAGGGTTCTTCATCTTATAGAAAAGGGTCTTTATCAAAGAGAAGATGTTGTTCAGCGTCCAGTAGAACACAAGTCCCGCGGGAGAGCCGTACAGGAACACCAGGAAAAACAGCGCCATGGCATACAGCTGCACCTTTGTTTTCGTGGGGAAGCCCTTCAGATAAATGGCACTGGAAATCACATTGATCAGCGTCATCAAAATCGGCAGCACATTGATGCTGAGACTCCCCAGCATCAGCAGCCCATCCGGCTTGCTCAGATCCCCAATCGGCCCCAGCGTGGCGCCCTGCAAAACCTCCAGGCTGGACAAAAACTGGTAGGCCGCCATGAAAAAAGGCACTTCCAGCAGCAATGACACAGAGCCGTTCAGCGCGTCCGTGGGCTTGTAGTGATTCTGCCGGTAATAGGTTTGCAGAATCATCATCCGCTCGTCGCCGGAAAAGGTCTTTTTGATATGGGCAACGCCATCGTGAAGCTTTGCCTCCTGATCCCGGGCCTCCTCCTGCATGGCGTCCGCCCGCCGGTACAGCGGCAGTACCAGGAAATTCATAACCAGGCTCAAGACAATGATCGCCAGCCCAGGATTGCAAATCAAATTGTTGGCAACCGTAAAAACAATCTCAAAAAGCAGTTTTAACGGCCCAATGAGCAGCGTGCTCAGAATCGAAAAAAATGACATATTACCTTTCCTCTTCCCCGGCGGTTAATTCCTCATATTTTTGCAGCAGGTAGTCCACCGTGCGCTGGGCGCCTTCCCCTGGATACTCCCAGGTTTCCGCCTTCGCCTGGCGGCGTCCCTCGGCATATCGGGGATCCGTCAAGCAGGTATCGATGAGCTCCTTCAGATTCTCCCTGTTCTCCGATGTCAGCTGGCAGCCCAGCCTGGGCAGGGTCGACTCCGTCCACAGGGGCGTTTTTAACCACCAGGCATCGTACAATCTGACATCGATCTGGGGATCGGTATAGATCACAGGCTTGTCAAAAATGAGGGTAAAATCAAAAATCACGCCGGAAAAGTCCGAGATCAGAATGTCCGAACGGCGAAGCACCTCAAAGTTATCCGTGTCCCGGTTCCACTCCAGCTGCTCCGATTCGGGGTATGCCTCCATCAGCTTTTTGATCATTTCGGTTTCCGATTTGAAGGACTGGGGATGGGGCCGGACGATCACATGGTAGCCGGTCTTCAGCAGCGTTTCGATGATCTTTCCGCCATACACGCTGAACAGCGCGCTTTTCCCCCAAGACGGCGCCAGCAGCACCGTGCGGGGATGCTCCGGTGCTGGGCCGGCAGCACGGAGCCGCTCTGCCATCTCATCCATATAGGGAATGCCAATCTTGACCAGCTCCTTTTCCGGCAGCCCCCGCAGCTGCTCCAGTGCCCGGATCTGCCCAACCTGGTATTCTCCGGACAGCAGCACCGCGTCATAGTAGTCAATGCCGAACATCCGGTACATGGTGATATCACTGGCCGCGTGGGGAATATGCACATAGTACTGCACATCCTTTGCCCGCTTCCACTGGTAAACCTCCAGGCCGGGGGTTGTGGACAGGACGATGGCCGCGTTCAGAAAATTCAGCCGGGCAAAGGCCTTGTTGCCCGGCCCAATGACCTCTGCCTTCACATGGGGGTAATCGCATTGCAGCGCGGGGTCATCCTCCGATTCCGTCAGATACACCACATCCTTGCCCCGCCGGTTCAGCTCCCGGCAGATGGGTTGAAAGACGTTCCAGTACCGCTTATCATCGGAGAAAATCACGAAGGGCAGCTTTTTGGTATTGGCCTCCGCCTTTCCGCCGCTCATGCGGAACCGCAGCTTAATCAGCAGCATCCGCGCCGAATAAAACGCCGCGCCAATGACGCCGATGAGAATGGTAAACAGCATACTTCCGGTGCCGGGATCAATGTACAGCTTCATGTTGGTGCTCCTTGTTTTGGTAGAGTTGTTTGCACAGATAGATGCCATCGCGGCCAACAGCGCAAGCCCGCGGCAAAGGTACAGGCCGCCCCGCTGACAATATTTTATATTTTATGCGTGCTTCCACCCGGCGTGGCAAGCTTTCTCGCCAAGGAAAGCCGATTTGCTTTTCCATTATAGCACGGCTTCCTTCAAAGTCAACGGAAACAGGCGGATGATTGCGGATACCGGCTCTTTTTTCGTAAAATTGGCAAAATATGGCACATTTTGGCAATACTCCGCCCATTCGCCCCCAGCCGAAAAAAGCCGCAGGCGAATTCATCCGTATTTGCACTTTTCTTGTTGCATTATATACGCAGCCTATGTATAATAAAAAAATATACCCATCCCACGCCGCCCCAGGGCGGCAAGGAACCGGAAGAGAGGGCGATCCCCATGACACGATATTCCTTTGAAATTCTGACCTTTCTGGAAAAAAACGGAGAAAACATCTATCCCATGCGAACGCTGTCGGATACACTGAAAATCTCCGGTACCGCCATTGGCAAAAGTTTAAACGCGCTCCGGGAGGCAGGGCTGGTGGCGCAAAATGGCAGCCGCCTTGGTATCACAGATGCCGGGCTGGCCGCGCTGGAGCCTTACCGGGTAAAACGGGCGGTCATTCTGGCGGCAGGCTTTGGCTCCCGTATGATGCCCGCCACAGCCGACCGGCCCAAGCCTATGGTGACGGTCAACGGTGTTCGGATCATCGATACCCTGCTGGACGCCCTTGTCGCTGTGGGCATTACCGACATCACCCTGGTACGGGGCTACAAAAAGGAGCGCTTTGACGAGCTGCTTCCCAAGTATCCCTTCCTGAAGCTGGTGGACAATGACATCTACAGTTCGACAAACAACATTTCCTCCGCCATGGCGGTGCTGGATTCCATTGATGCCTGCTACCTGTGCGAGGCAGACCTTTACATCACCAACCCAGCCATCATCACCAAGTACCAGTACGCCAGCAACATCCTCGGCTCCTACTCTCTGGAAACCGATGACTGGAGCTTCCGTCTGGAAGATGGGCACATCGCCCAGTACCAGAAGGGCAACACCTACTGCTATACCTACTACGGCATCTCCTACTGGACGGCCCAGGACTGCGCCAAGCTGCGCCGGGACTTCCGGCAGGTATACGAGCAGGAGCCGGACGGTAGAAATTATTTTTGGGAATTCATCCCGCTGGTGCTGCGCAAGGACAGCTATGCCGTGGAGATCCGGCCCTGTGAAAAAACCGACATTATGGAGATCGACAACTACTACGAGCTTGCCCAGCTGGATCCATCCTATCGATGAGGAGAAAACGCGATGCGGTGCTTTTGCGGTAATATTCTGTCTGTCAATCAAAACGACCAGGTCTTCCGTTACCTGGTGGAGGAAAGCGGCAGCATTGTCTACGTGGGCAACGCGCTGCCGGAGCGGTACCACCACGCGGAGCGGATTGACCTTGGGGACAAGGCACTTCTGCCGGCTTTCGTGGATACCCACCAGCATTTTGCCTCCTTCTCTACCTTCCACGCGGGGCTGAACGTGATGGAGGCCAAGTCCAATGTAGAAATCCTGGAAATGGTTCGCTCCTTCGCCCAGAAATCCCCGGCAAAGACGCTGATTGCCTTCGGCGCGTCCCCTTACAGTGTCAAGGAAAACCGGCTCGTCAACCGGGAGGAACTGGACAGTGTCTGTCCAGACAAGGAGCTGATGGTGGTCAAATACGATGGTCACGCCTGCATCACCAATTCCAAGCTGCTAAATAAGCTGCGCCCGAAAGTGGAAGCGCTGCGGGGCTATCATCCCGACACCGGAGAAATGAACCAGGAGGCCTTCTTCCGTTTCTCCGACTACATCACAGGCTCCCTATCCATCCCCGAGCTGTACCGGAACATGCAAACGGCGGTGGATTTCCTGGCAAGCCGGGGAATCGGCTGCGTCCACACCGTCAGCGGCGTGGGGTTTGTGGGGAATCTGGATATCACCCTGGAGAAGATTTTCGCCAGAGGCTTAAAAAACGGTTTCCAGCTCCGGGTATTTCCCCAGTCCATGGACGTCCGGGTGGCCACCTCCCGAAAGCTGCCCCGCATCGGCGGGTGCTTTGCCTGCGCACTGGACGGCTGCTTCGGCTCCCATGATGCCGCGCTGAACGAGCCCTATGCAGACGGCGGCGAGGGTGTTTTGTACTATGACGACCAGACCGTGACCGCATTCTGCAAGGAGGCCAACCGGGCAGGGCTTCAGATTGAGCTGCACGCCATCGGTGATAAGGCCTTTGACCAAGCCTGCCGGGCGCTGAAGGCAGCGCTGGAGGATTTCCCCCGGGCGGATCACCGCCACGGCATCATTCATGACTGTCTGCCCACGGAGGAAGGCATCCGCATCTGCCGGGAATATCACATTCAGATGCCTGTACAGAGCGCCTTCATCGGCTGGGAGCAGGAGCCGGATGCCTATTTGCAGACCATCCTGGGCCCAGAGCGGCTGAACCGGCTGAACCCCCTAAAAACCTTCCGGGACAACGGTATTTCCGTCTCCTTTGGATCAGACGCCCCCTGCACCACGCCGGATCCCATCTCCTGGATTCACCGGGCGGTGAATCCTTCCAATCCGTCCCAAGCCGTGACTGTACAGGACGCGGTACGAATGTGCACCTATAACGGCTGCCGCGCGGCCTTTGACGAGGGAGAACGGGGCAGCCTGGAGCCGGGAAAAATCGCGGATATGGTGGTTCTGTCCGCAAATCCCTACACTGTTCCCAAGCAGGCGCTGAAGGAGCTTACGGTAGAACAGCTCTACCTCGCCGGAAAGCCCTACGAAAGCTGCAAGGAAAGCGTGCTGACGGCGGCCCTGCGGGGAATCACCTCCCACGCCAAGGTATAATGAGGAAACCATATGACAAAAACAGAATTTTGCATTCTAAACAGCCTGTACGACGGCAGCCAGGGCCGAGCCTCCTGCGGATCGGACATTGAGAGCAGCCGCGCCCTCGGGGACAAGCAGGCCTTCTGCCAGCTGGTGGACAAGGGTCTCATCTCCCAGGCCACCGGCGGTCTGACCCAGGCTGGCTTGGACGCTCTGGCGCCCTACCGGGTGGACAATGCGGTGATTCTGGCGGCAGGCGCCTCCACCCGGTTCATCCCGCTGTCTTTGGAGCAGCCCAAGGGGCTGTTCGAGGTGAAGGGAGAGCGTCTGATTGAGCGGCAGATTCAGCAGCTTCAGGAGGCAGGCATTCGGGATATTACCCTCGTCCTGGGATATAAAAAGGAAATGTTCTACTATCTGGCCCCAAAATACGGCGTCAAGTTTATCCTCAACGATTCCTTCAATATCAAGAACAACATCGAAAGCCTGTACCTCGCCGCGGACGCGCTGAAGAACACCTACATCTGCGTCAGCGACAGCTATTTTGTGGAGAATCCCTTCCACCAGTTCGAGTATCACGCCTTCAACGGCGGTGTCTCTGTTTCCGAAGCGGTCAACGAAATGTACGTGGACACCGATGGGGATGGACGAATCCGAAAAATGGAGGAGGGCCGAACCGGCGGGCAGATTCTGCTGGGCCACGCGTTCTGGAACCAGGCGTTTTCCCAGGCCTTTTTGGCTCTGGCAGAGGCGGACAGGTCTGTGGGAAAATACGACGCCTCCTTCTGGGAATGGCTGGTGAAGGACTATCTGGAAACGCTGCCGCCCATCTATTTTAAGGAATACGCGGCGGGAAATATCTTCGAGTTTGATTATTTTGAGGATCTGCGGAAATTCGACACCCAGTATCTGGGGCACACCCACAGCGAAATCATCCGCAATATCAAGCTGGTGTTCCGGTGCGACGAGGAGGACATTGTGGATTTCCGCAATGTCAGCAAGGGAATGACCAACACCTCCTTTATTTTTAAAATCAACGGTGTGGACTACATCTACCGTCATCCCGGAGACGGTACGGAAAGCATCATCAGCCGCCGCAACGAAAAAACCTCCCTCATCAAGGCCAAGCAGCTGGGCATCGACCCCACCTACATCTACGCCGATGTGAACGAGGGTTGGAAAATCTCGGTATTCGTCCCGGAATTCCGGGAGCCGGATTACGCCAGCTTTGAAGATTCCCGGAAGGTAATCTCCGTGCTGAAAAAGCTCCACACCTCCGGTGTTCGGGTGGACTACGGCATGAAGCCCTGGGAGGATGCCCTGGACATGGAGAAGCTGCTGCTGCAGAAAAACCCGGACTGCTTCGCGCCCTATCGGGAGCTAAAGGAAAACATCGGCAAGCTGTATGCGCAGACACTGGGCGATGGCGTGGAAAAGTGCTTCTGCCATGGCGACACCTACCAGCCCAACTGGATGCTGAAGCCCGATGGGGACGTGATCCTCATTGACTGGGAGTATGCCGGCTTCTCCGACCCCGGTATTGATGTGGGCTATTACATTGTGGATGCCATGTATGAGTTTCCCGAGGCGGAACGCTTTATCCGGGAATATCTGGGTGATGGCGTTACGGATAGGAAGCTGTTCCATTTTCTGGCCTATACCGCCATCATCGCCTACTATTGGTTCGTCTGGGCGCTATATCGGGAATCCTGCGGTGCGGTTATGGGGGAGGCCCTGGAAAACTGGCGGTTTATGGCGGAAAAATACGCCGGTTACCTACTGAAATTCGATTAGAACCTGGAGTGACAGATATGGAAAAACTGGGCAGTCTGGGCTGCTGGGTCACGATTGCGCTCTACTGCTTCATGCTGCTTTTTGCCGACCGGACGGCACTGCTTACCGCCGGGGGCATTACCGTCGTGTGCATTGTCTTCTATTATGCCTTCACAAAGCGCCACAGCGCCCCCATGCTCAGCATCGAAGAAGAGATCGGCGTTCTGGAAGAACCCAGCCCGGAAGAAAAGGCCCGCATGGATTGGGAATACGCCATCTGGAAAGATGCCACCATTGCCGTAACACTTCTTGCCCTGGGCATCTACTTTATTCCCATGCTGCTCCCTTAACGGAACACGCCGGGTGGCCCTTCTGGGCCAAATGCCTGGGCCATGGAAGAATTTTTCCCCGATTGACAAACCTATAAAGTTTTGAAGCAGACGCTTACTATGGCGCTGTAGGCGGCATTGTGAACGTCTCCGCTCTGCGAGGGAAATATCGCGGACATCATCGCCGCAGTTCAAAACGGGAGCCTGCCCATCGGCTTTTTGCAGCTGGATGTCGACCGGAAGTGTGCCTGCTTTGAAGGCGTCGGCTCCTATTGCGGATTTTCCTCGCAAGAAAGAGCACCATTTCTCCGAAAGGAGCGGTTTTCATGGAAAAACATCCGGGTGGAGAGGCCGCCAGCCGGGATCTGATCCGGCGATCCGGCCTGACCGCCGGCATGGCCATTCTGGACATGGGCGCAGGCGCGGGTGAGACGGCAGCGCTGTTGCGTTCTCTGGGGTTTTGTGTCACCGGCATTGACCGGGAACCCCGGGATCCATCGGTGACAGCCGGGGACTATCTGAAGGGTCTGCCCTGGGAGGAACACTTCGATGGCGTCATCAGCCAGTGTTCCTTCTATTGCAGCGGGAATCCGCTGGCGGCGCTGAAGGCGGCCTGCCGCGTTCTGAAGCCCGGCGGCATGCTCATGCTGTCCGATGTCTGTCCGGACAGCTCGGATCTGGGGCAGATGGCGGAATCCGCGGGCTTTCAAGTGCTGTACCGGGAAGATCAGACAGCCCTGTGGAAGCAGTATTACCTGCAAGCCCTATGGCGGGGAGCGGTATCCCCCGTGCATGACGGCAGGAAATACCACTATGAAACCCTCCTGTGCAGGAAACCCGCCCAATCCATTTTTTCCAAATCATGCGTACTGCACAATGCAAAATGCCTTGGAAGCCAAGGCTTTTAGGCATTACGTGCGTTGTTCTGGTGCACCTAACGGTACGTGAATAAGCCGCAACGCGGCTTATTCAGCAGGCATCAAATACGGCATCCCCCTAAGCGGAACCGCTTAGGGGGATCTTTTCCGGCATAATCTCCATTTTTCTCCGCAAAAATTGGTCAATTATACCGAAATCGCGGCAAAGATCGGAATGGATCCCTTGGAATTCCGATACAAAAGCATCCAGCGCACCGGTGACCATTCACCCAACAACGAGGTTTTGAGGAATTGCAGTACCAGCGGATCATGGATATGGCCCGGCCCTACTACTACGAATGCAAGGCCCGTGCCACAAAGCTGAGTACACCGGAGGTAAAACGGGGTGTGGGCATCGCGCCCATGTTCTTCATCCCCCTGGGCAGCCCCAAAGACAAGGCCGATGCCAAAATTGAGCTGAAGGAGGACGGCCGCTTCTACATATACAATACCTATCACAATATGGGCCAAGGCTGTGATATTGTCTCTCTGGCCAGCACCCCGGAAACGCTGAAGCCCCTAGGTGTGACGCCCGCGGACATTGTTCTGGACATCAACGACTCCCAGGACTGCCCCAACAGCGGCATTTCCGCCGGCAGCCGCTCCCACTTTATGAACGGTGGCGCTCTGCGGGAGGCCGGAAAGCTGCTGGTGGAGGCCATGACAAAGCCGGACGGCACCTTCCGTACCTACGCGAAAATGAAGGCGGAAGGCATTCCCACCGCCTACACCGGCCACTTTGACATTGTTTCCCAGAAATATGTCAATTTGGACTTCAACAGCGGCCTTGGCTCCCGGCAGCCCAAGCCCATGACCGGCTTCTGCGTGGCGGAGGTCGCGGTGAACCCCGCCACCGGCAAGCCGAAAGTGCTGAGCATCAAGGCCTGGGCAGACTGCGGCGTGATTGCCAACTACCTGTCCGCTGAGGGACAAGCCTACGGCGGCTTTGCCCAGAACATCGGCTACGCTTATACCGAAAATTATGAGGATGTGAAAAAGCACGGAAATATCATCGCCGCCGGTCTGCCCGCCATTGACGAGGTTCCCGATCAAATGGAGGTTGTCTGGCTGGAGGATCAGCCCACCAAGGCCGGCCCCTTCGGTTCCAACGGGCTGTCCGAATGCTTCTTCGGCGGTGAACACAACGCCTTCCTCAACGGAATCCATGACGCTGTCGGGGTTCGCGTCCATGAGCTGCCCGCCAATCCCGCCAAAATCAAGGCAGGCATAGAGCGTCTCACCGCCGGACTTGACCCAGAGGTGCCGGAGAAATACTTCTTTGGAACGGACTTTTCCGATGAATTGGACGAGATTCTGGCCAATCCCGTTCCCGCGGACTGGCTGCAGCGGATGATCGCCGCCGCTATGGGAACCGCCCCCAAGAAGGAAGAAAAGAAGGACGCGGAAAAGGCCGGCATCGTCGAGCTGTAATCATCCCAGAATCTATCGGCAGGAGGCGCAATATGCAGGATATCCGGGATTTTGACCGTTGTCTCCACGGAAAGGCCGCGCCTTGCAGCGAAGTCTGTCCCTTTGGACTGGATGTCCGGGAGCTGATTGCCAAGCTGCAAAGAGGCAGCTTTGGGCCAGCCTATAACCTTTATCGGAACGCTGTGGCCTTTCCAGAAATTGTGGCCCGGCTCTGCCCCGCGCCCTGCTCCCAGGCTTGCGCCCAGGGTTTGGAAATGGGGCATCTGGAGCGCGCCGCCATCGATTTCAGCCGCAGCCGGGAGCCTGTCCGGTTCTCCCTCCCAGAATCGGAAAAACGCATCGCTGTGGTCGGCGCCAGTCTGGGCGGACTGGCCTGCGCCCTTCGGCTGGCACAGAAGCGCCACCGGGTGACAATCTTTGAAGCGGAACAGCTGCCGGGCGGCAGTGCCAGACTGGCGCTGCCCTGGGACGTTCTGTGCCAGGAGCTGACGCTTCAATTTCGGTACGCGCCCTGCCAGTACCTCTCCGGGCAGAAAATCGCGGATTTCTCCCCACTGGCCGGGCAGTTTGACGCCGTCTATCTTGCCTCCGGAACCGGATTTACGGAAAACAGCGGCCGTATTTTCTCGGACGGCAGCTGCCCGGATACCCTCACCGGTCTGGCGGCGGGAATTCGGGCCAGCCAGGAGATCCACTGGTATCTGCAAACCGGTGTGCGGAAAGCCCATACGCCGGTTCCAGCCCTTCCGTCTGTCCCCTGTCCGCCACTGACCGCCCCATACACCAAGGCGGAAGCGCGGCAGGAGGCCGGACGCTGTACCAAATGCGACTGCCACCTGTGCGTGGATCGCTGCCTGCTGCTTCAGCAGTACGGACAATCTTCACGGGCGCTTGCCCGGGACATCGGCGTGTCCACAAACCTATTCCACGAAACCCAGGGGCATGCCGCCATGCGGGAAATCGGCTCGTGTACGGACTGCGGCCTGTGCGCCCAGGTCTGTCCCGTGGGCATCGACATTGGCAGTATTATCCTAAGCGCCCGGCAGATCCTGCTGGGCAAAGGGGAGCTGCCTCCCGCCCATCACGAATACTGGCTGCGGGATATGGCCTTTGCCAACGGGGCGGAGGCATCCCTGCTGCACCTTCCGGCGGGAGCGCACTGCCAATACCTGTTCTTCCCCGGCTGTCAGGCCGGAGGCTCCGATCCCCGGTATGTGTCCATAACCTATGACCTGCTTCGGGGCCTTCTCCCGAATGCCGGTCTGCTGCTGCGCTGCTGCGGCGCACCGGCGCTCTGGTCGGGAGAGGAGGCCCTGCTGCGGCAGTCCATGGAGCAGCTGCGCGGCATCTGGCTGCAGGCCGGAAAACCGGTTATGGTGTTCACCTGTCCATCGTGTATGCGCATGTTCCGGCGTGACCTGCCAGAGATTCCCCAACAATCCCTGTATGAACTGCCGCAGCGGGTACCCATGGGAAGGCCCTCAAGAGGGGTAAGTCCCATGGAG
>CAYYGF010000034.1:13663-15145 GCA_964471315.1 uncultured Oscillospiraceae bacterium
GCAGTTACCCATCCGCCGCCGTGTTTGATCCCTGTGCCAGCCGGGACTATCCCGCCATGCAGGCCGCCGTCAGAAAGCTTGCCCGTGCCTGCGGTGTTGAACTTCAGCCGCTCCCCAACACAGAAGCGCTGGCGCAATGCTGTAGCTGGGGCGGCCATGGGTACTGTGTCAATCCCCTGTTCATTCAGCAGCAGGCAGCCCGGCAGGCTGCCCAGAGCAGCGCGCCCTACCTTTGTTACTGTGTCAACTGCCGGGATGTCTTTGCCTCGCAAGGGAAGCCCTGCCGCCATATTTTGGACGATATTCTGGGAATCAACGGCGCTTGCCGCTCCAGCCCCACCGTTACAAAGCGCCGGGAAAACCGCCGAACGCTCAAAAAAGAACTGGCATGCCGTTTCGGCCTGCCATGGGAGGAACCGACTGTGAATCACACGTACCTTCTGCATATGACGCCGGAAGTCGCTGAGAAACTCAGCGCCGATCTGATTCTGGAGGAGGAAGTCTGTCAAGTCATCTCCGTCAGCGAAGCCTCCGGCCGTCTGCTGATCGACGCCGGTTCCAGGCATCGAATCGCCCACCAAAAAATCGGCTATCTGACCTACTGGGTCGAGTATGCTCCCTGGGGGGAAAACGAATATGAACTATTCAACGCCTATACCCACCGCATGACCATTGTGCATGAGGAGGTATCGCCGTGAATCTGATGTGCAACCGGTGCAAAAAAACGCTGGAAATTCGGGACGTTACGTTTCGCTATCTGAGCTATGAGGTCACGGAACCGCTGCCATGCTGTCCGGAATGTGGGCAGGTCTATTTGGACGAGGCCCTTGTCCGGGGAAAAATGCTGGAAGCGGAAACCGAAATGGAGGATAAATAAACCGCTTCGGAAAAGGTTCCGGGGCAGCAAAGGACAGGAGGCCGCACTTGGATTATCGGGAAGAAATTGCCCGCCTGGTTTCGGGCGGCTGCTGCGCGGAGGTTATGGTTCGTCTGGGGCTTGCCTTAAAGGGAGAGGAAAATCCCCTTCTGGTCACGGCCAGCAGTGGTCTGTGTATCGGCATGGTGGCAAATCCGGCGTTTTGCACCAATCTGACCCGGCTGATGACCTTCAGCTCCGCCGCCTGCATCGGAATCGCAGTCATAGTCTTCCTGTTCTATCCTCTGAAGCCGGCTCTTATGGATAAAATCTATGCAGAAAAGGCCGCAAAAGCCACTGACCTGCTGGGAAGCAAATAAAATTGGATACTCCGAAACCGTCATTGCCCCATAAGATGCGTCCTGCAATGGGATTTGCCAAAGATTCTTTTGCCCGGTTTCTGATACCATTATCTGATAAAACCATTTGGTTTTATCAGATAGACACCACTGAATATCCGCACGAATCCGTATCACGCTGATAATTGGAAGCGTGACAGGAAAAAATAGAAACGTAAATTGCAAGTTCAAGTTGGACACCCAGCGGTAGAAAAAATGGGTTCCATC
>CAYYGF010000035.1:0-14950 GCA_964471315.1 uncultured Oscillospiraceae bacterium
GCATGGGCTGGTGCTGAACGACAAGCTCCAGATGGTGGAAGGCCTTGCCATCTATCCCCGGGAGGTGTTCTGCCCGGTGGACTTCGATACCAAAAAGCTGAAAAAGACCCGAAAAACCGTGACCATCCACTGGTTTTCCGGCAGCTGGCACACCCAGGAGGAATTGGATGCCATGGCGGAGGAAAAGCGGCAGCAGCGCCGGGAGCGGCAAAGCAATCTCCGGGTAGCCATCGGCAGCAAGCTGCTGGGGGAAACGGGCTATGAGAGGCTGAAAGCCATTTTAAAGAGAAAGTAAGGGATCGCCATGCCGAATATCAGTGTGATCGTGCCGGTCTATAAGGTGGAGCCGTTTTTGCACCGGTGTGTCCAGAGCATTCTGGATCAAACCTACCGGGATTTTGAACTGATTCTGGTGGATGACGGCAGCCCCGACCGCTGCGGCGAGTTGTGTGAGGAATACGGCAGGCTGGACAGTCGGGTACGGGTGCTGCATCAAGAAAACGGCGGCCTGTCCGCAGCCCGGAATGCGGGTATTGACTGGGCCTTTGCCAACAGCGACAGCCGCTGGCTGGCCTTTGTGGACAGCGACGACTGGGTGCATCCGGCGTTTTTGCAGACCCTGTATGATACTGCGGAGCAGACCCTGTGCAAAATCAGCGCCTGCGGGTTTTACCGCACCGGGGGAGAAGCGTTGCCGCAAGCGCAGGATTTTTCCATCGTGAGCCTAAGCGCGGACGACTATTACTGCGGGCAGCTGCACGATGGGGTGACGGCGTTGGCCTGGAATAAGCTGTATCACAAGTCTCTGTTTAAGGGCCTGCGCTATCCCATCGGAAAGCTGCATGAGGATGAATTCACCACCTACCGGGCCATTTACGGGGCGGGAAAGATCGGCGTGACCCCGGCCCGGCTGTATGCCTATTACCAAAACCCCGATGGGATCATGCGTTCTCAGTGGAATCCCCGCCGGATGCACATGCTGGAAGCCTTTGAGCAGCAGATCGCCTTTGCCCAGGAGACCGGCAATGCCCGGCTGCTGAACAAAACCGCTGAGCAGTATATCTACAGTGCCTACGAACAGCTGTCCCAGGCGCAGATTGTTTACCGCAAGGAGCTGCGCCGAAAACTCCGGGCCGCGTTGAAGCTGGGCCGGGAATGCGGCTGCTTTCCCCTGGAAAGAAGCCGCCTTTGGGCCTATGAAAAGGCCTACCCCGTGAAACCGCTGTGGTGGTTGATTTCCAAAACAAAGTGAGGAACCTATGAACAATGTGATTTCGGTAATTGTGCCGGTGTACAATGTGGCGCCCTACCTACCCCAGTGCCTGGATAGCATTCTCAGTCAGGATCACCGGGCGCTGGAGGTGATCGTCGTTGACGATGGCTCCACCGACGGCTCCGGTGGAATCTGTGATGACTACGCCCGGCGGGATGATCGGGTGCGGGTCATTCATCAGCCAAACGGCGGCGCCGCCGCGGCGAAAAACGCCGGATTGCGGGCTGCCAAGGGGGAATACCTGAGCTTTGTGGACAGCGATGATTTTCTGGAGCCGAATGTCTATGGGTTTATGCTGGAAACGCTGAAAGCGCAAAACGCGGACGCGGCCCAGTTCAATTTCCGGGACGTATACCAAAGCCGGACGCAGGAGCAGCGCCTTTGGACGGGGACGGGACAGCTGACCAGTACGGAATATCTACTGCGCTTTCCCAAGGACTGGACCTGCCCGCTGCTGTGGAACAAGCTGTACCGGCGCGCCATTTTTGACGGCGTGTTTTTTGAGGAAGGCCACAAGATCGACGATGAGTATTTTACCTACCAGGGCTTTCTGCGGGAGCGCCGGATTATCTGGGATGAGCGGATCATCTATAACTACCGCAAGCGGGCTTCCAGTGTGATGGCCTCGCCGGAGGCAGCGGAACGGCGGCTGCTGGACGGCATGGATGCCATTGCCAAGCGCCGGGAGGCGGTTTCCAGGGCATACCCCCAGCTGCGCCGGGCCTTTGATGAGAATTATCTGGACGCGATTTGGTATCTGTCGGCCAACGCGGCGAAGGAAGCCACGATTGTGAGCCTAAAAAAACGGCTGAAGGGATATGCGTGCACCTGGGGCAATTCTCTGCCTCCTAGATACCTATGGCCGAAGCTATGGCATTTGGCTGTCACCAGTCCGCAGAAGCTGGTTCAAGAAAACGAACGGAGCAAAGAAAGCGACAATATCCAGGAATATTTCGCGTAACGCTGTAAAAAGAGGGAAAAACCCATGAAGAACAAAACGGAATTCTGGAAAACACCGGCAGCGGCGGCGCTGCTTGCGGCGCTGGCGGCGGGGCTGCTGGTTCACCTGTTTGGCCTGGTGAACATCCTGCACAACAACGACGATATCTGGCAGCAGCCCATGGGCTATGGGGCGGGCATCACCTCCGGACGGTGGCTGCTGACGATTCTGGGGGATTTCCTCTCCAGACAGGGCTTTGGCTTTAACCTGCCGGTGGTGAATGGGGTGCTGTTCCTGGTGCTGGTGGCCCTGTGCGCCGGGGTGATCGTGGCTGTGCTGCCCATCCGCTGCCGGAAGATGGCGGCGCTGTTCGGCGCGCTGTTCGCGGTGTTTCCCGCCATCACCAGCGTGCTGTTTTTTAAGTATACCACCGTGTACTATGGCTTGGCGCTGCTGTTGGCGGTGCTGGCGGCCTGGACACTCCGGGAGGACACGAAGCTGGGACTGCTGCTGTCGGCCCTGTGTACGGCACTGTCTCTGGGAATTTACCAGGCCTATGTGCCGGTGACGGTTACCTTGCTGGTGCTGATACTGCTGCGTCAAGCGCTGGAGGGAAAGACAGAAGGGAAGAAGCTGCTTCTGCGGGGACTGTATTTCTGCGCCGGGCTGATCCTGGGCGTGCTGCTGTATTTTGTGTTCTTGAAGATATCCCTGGCGGTGTACCATACCGCGCTGAGCGACTACCAGGGCGTGGACAACATGGGCAGAATCTCGTTGAGCGCTCTGCCCAAGCTGATCCGGCGGGCAGTGGGAGATGTGTGCAAGCTACCGATCTACGACTATTGCGGACTTGCCAATGTGGGCCTTCTGAAGCTGGCTTATGTGGTTCTGGCGGGCGTATCCGCCGTCCTGGGAGTGTACACGGTTCTGACGCGGAGACTGAAGCCGGGACAGCTGGGGATGACGCTGGTGCTCTGCGCCGCGCTGCCGGTGGCGCTGAACTTCGTGGTGATTATGTGTCCGGACACCTTGATTTACACCTTGATGGTGGCGTCCTTTGCTTTGATTCCCTGCATCCCCATGGTGCTGGTGGAGGTTTTCCCTGTGGACAGAGGCAGCAGGCTGAAGGCGGCAGCGGGAAAGCTCACCGCCGTGGCGGTGGCGGCGCTGATCTTCGGTTATGGCTATTACGCCAATGTGAACGATACCGCCATGTACTTCGCTAACCGGCAGGTGGAGAACTATTGGAGCACGCTGGTGGCCCAGGTTCGTATGACGGAGGGCTTTGACACGGACAAGCAGTGGGCGCTGATCGGCGAAATTTCGGATCCCCTGCTGGGCAGCGGCTGGGTGGACGGTGTGACCTACGGCGGAAACCGGTTCACGGACGATCTGCTGAACCAGTATTCCCGGCTGGCCTGGGTGACCCATTATCTGGGCTACCGGATTCCGGCGGCCAGTGAGCAGACCATTGCGGCGCTGGCCGCGTCCGACGAGGTAAAGGCCATGCCCTGCTGGCCCAATTATGGTTCCATCCGGGTGATCGGGGACACGGTGGTGGTCAAGTTCCAGGAGATTGGCGATAAAAAATAAAGGAGTGAAAATATGAAGAAGACAGTAAAACTAAATTATGTGGGTGTAGCGGAGGACTTTAATAAGGAGCAGAATCTGATCTACGATATCCTAAAGCTGAATGGTTACGATGTTCAGATCGTGGATGATCCCGATTATCTTGTATGCGATTTTTCTGGTGGGGATTATTACCGATACTGCCAATATCCCCAAGTGCGAATTATGTATTCTGGGGAGAATTACATTCCAGACTTTAATTTGATTGACTACGCGATTAGTCCCTATCCCATCCAATTTGGAGATCGACATTTTCAACTGCCGCCCTGCGTATGGCCAAGAGATCACTGGCAGGCGTTAGCGAACAAGGATAGAGAGGGATATACCATGGATTTTGTCCGTGGCAAGCCCTACTTCGCGAACTTTATTACTAGCCACGAATCGGAAGGGAATATCCGGGGGGCGTTTTTTAAACAGCTGAATCAATACAAGAGAGTGGAATCACCCGGCGATTATCTGAACAACATGCCGGATGGAAAAAAGGTCGATTGGAAGAATGACAGTAAAACGGACTTCCAGAGGAAATGCAAATTTACTCTTTGCTTTGAAAGCACGAATCACTATGGTTTTGTAACGGAGAAAATTATGGACGCATTTTATGCGGATACAATTCCTGTATATTATGGGAGTCCTACGGTCACGGATATTTTTAATAAAAATGCTTTTATCAATTGCGGGGATTATCCTTCCTTTGATGCGGTAATCGAAAAAATAAAAGAGTTGGATAATGACGACGAGAAATATCTGGAAATGCTACGACAGCCTATTCTGGTGGATCCGGACTATCCCAAACGTTTGGAGGAAGAATTGGACAAATTTCTCTGCGCAATTGTCGACCAGCCGCTAGATCAAGCTTACCGCCGGTCACGTGTCTATCTGCCCCAATGGTGTAATGATTTTCTGGCCAGGGCAGTTGATTCCGAAACGCTGACGATGAAGAACTTAATTATGAGAATGCTGGATAAGCTGAAAAGCAAGGTGCTTCCCGGATAGCATGCCGAAAGGGAATAGTAAGAACCCTTGAAATAAGGAGAAATGGGTATGAAAACCGTAAAAATCAAATTTGTGGGGAAAAGCGCCGGACTCCGGCCGGAGGACAACCTGGTATGCTACTATCTGCAAAAGAACGGCTACGAGGTGGTTCTTTCGGAGGAACCGGACTATGTCATCTGCGATGTGTTCGGCAATCCACCCTATGCATACTGCCGGTATCCCCAGATCCGGATCTTTGAAAGCGGGGAGAATTATACCCCCGATTTCAATGTGATGGACTATGCCATCTGCCGCTATCCCATCTCCTTTTCCGACCGCTGCTTCTATCTGCCCGGCTGCACCAATCCGGGAGACCATTGGCATGCGCTGGCGAAGAAGGATCGGAGCCGGTATGATCTGGAGTTCGTCCGGGCGAAGCCTTACTTTGCCAATTTTATTTCCGGGCATGATTCCGAGCACAACATCCGGGGCGATTTCTTCCGCAAGCTGAACCAGTATAAACGGGTGGAATCCGCGGGAACCCTGTATAACAACATGCCCGGCGGCCAAACGGTGGACTGGCTGGACGGCAGCAAGACGGAACTGCAAAGAAAAAGCAAATTTACGATCTGCTTTGAAAGCACCTCCCACTATGGCTTCATCACGGAGAAAATCACCGACGCGTTCTACGCCGATACCATTCCCATCTACTATGGCAGCCCAAACATCAGCGAGATCTTTAACAAGAACGCGTTTATCAACTGCACGGATTACCCCAGCTTTGACGCGGTGATCGAGAAAATCAAAGAGCTGGACAAGGATGACGAAAAATACCTGGAAATGCTCCGTCAGCCCATTCTGGTGGATCCTACCTATCCCGAAAGGCTGGATAAAGCGCTGGAGCAATTCCTTCTGAACATTTTTGAGCAGCCCTATGACCAGGCCTATCGCCGCTGCCGGGCTTATTATCCCAAGAATCATGACGATTATCTGGCAAACTGCATCGAGCCGACGAAGGGGTATCTGCTGAAGCAGCGCATCAAGCGGGTGCTGTCCCGGAAAGAGAAATAAACTGTCAACAGCCTCCTCCATACCGTATGGGGAGGCTGTTTTCTCACTTTCCGCCGGAAAAACGAAAGAAACCCTTGCATTTGACAGCCGTTTGAAATATAATAAATTGAATTATCATTTTTGACATGAGGTTATGCTGTGTATCTGAAATCTTTGGAATTACAGGGCTTCAAATCCTTTCCGGATAAGACGCTGATCCGGTTTGGCGATGACATTACCGCCATCGTCGGCCCCAACGGCTCCGGCAAGTCCAATATTTCCGACGCCATTCTCTGGGTCATGGGCGAGCAAAGCTCCAAGACCCTCCGGGGCGCGAAAATGGAGGACGTGATTTTCGGCGGCACCCAGAAGCGTTCCGCCGTGGGTTTTGCGGAGGCAACCTTGACGCTGGACAATTCCGACCGGGCGCTGGCCTATGATGCCGACGAGGTCATGGTCACCCGGCGCTATTATCGTTCTGGGGACAGCGAATTTTACATCAACAAGCAGTCCGCCCGGCTTAAGGATATCAACGAGCTGTTTATGGACACCGGTCTTGGCAAGGAGGGCTACTCCAACATCGGCCAGGGCCGCATCGACGAAATCCTCTCCCTAAAAAGCGGCGACCGTCGGGAGATCTTTGAGGAGGCGGCGGGCATCTCCAAATACCGCCACCGCAAGGAGGAGACGGAGCGAAAGCTGGAGCGCACGGAGGATAACCTACTGCGCATCGGCGACAAGGTTTCCGAGCTGGAATTGCAGCTGGAGCCTTTGAAGGTTCAGTCCGAGAAGGCGAAAAAATATCTGGAACTGAAGGACGAACTCAAAGGGGTGGAGGTTGCCGTTTGGCTGGACACCCTGGACAAGCTCTCCGCCGCGGCGAAAAAGGCGGAGGAGGACTATGCCTCCGCGTCCTTCGTGCTTCAGCAGGCCCACGATGATCTGGACAGCCTCTACCGCCAAGCAGAGGAGCTGACCCAGACCCTCCATACCCGGGATGGAGAATTGGAGACCGTGCGGGTCAAGGTCAACATGCTTAGCGCCACCCATCAGCAGCTGGAAGGCCAGATGGCGGTGCTTCGGGGCAATGTAGAGAATAATAACGCCAACATCGACCGAATTGAGGAAGAATTAAAGGGTCAGGAGGATCGCAGCGGCGGCATTGCTGCCCAGATCCAGCAGACCCAGGGAAGAATTGGGGAAATAGAGGCGGCGCTGGGGGAAAAGCGCCGGGAGCTGGATCGCTTGCAGCAGGAGCTCACCGCCATGACCGCCAATGCCCAGGGCATCACCAAGCAGTTTTTGGAGCTGCGGGGACAGGAATCCACGCTGGCGGCGGATATCGCCGGCCGGCAGGCGGATGTGCGCGGCCTGGAGGAGGGCATGGTCCAGACCCGGCAGCGGCTGGAACAGCTGGATGCCGACCTGTCCTCTGGCGCGGCCCGGCACCATGAGGCCCAGGCCAGCCTGGACAATGCCCGCAAGGAGCTGCGGACAGCCCGGGACAATGTCACTGCCGCCAATAATACCATCGCGGGCTATACCCTCAGAGCCAATACCCGCGTCAAGCGCCGGGATGATTTGCAGCAGAGCCTGCGGGAGCTGAACCAGAAGCTGGACGCGGCATCTGCCAAAGCCCGGGTGTTCCGGGCCATGGAGCGGGACTTTGAAAGCTACAACAAAGCCGTCCGGATGGTAATGCAGGAGGCCCAGCGGGGCGCCCTGCGGAACATCCACGGGCCGGTGTCCCGATTGATCCGCACGGAGGACAGCTACACCGTGGCCATTGAGATCGCCCTGGGGGCAGCCATGCAGCAGATCGTGGTGGGCAGCGAAGCCGACGGCAAGGCGGCCATCTCCTACCTAAAGCGCACCGGCGGCGGACGGGCTACCTTCCTGCCGTTGAGCACCATTCAAGGCAGAACCTTGCAGGAAACCGGCCTGGAAAGCTGCCGGGGCTTTGTGGGAGTCGCCTCGCAGCTGGTAAGCGCGGATCCGAAATACCGGGGGATCGTGGACAATCTGCTGGCCCGGACGGTGATCGTCCAGGATATGGACGCGGCCATCGCCATGTCCCAGAAATACCGGGGCCGGTTCAAGATCGTCACCCTGGACGGCCAGGTGATGAATCCCGGCGGCTCCATGACCGGCGGTTCCGTGAACAAGGACGCGGGCATTTTGTCCCGGGCCAACGAGTTGGAAAAGCTGACGGCCCAGGAGAAGCAATTGCAGCAGGACAAGCTGGTGGCAGAGGCCGAATTGCAGGAGGCCCAGCGCCAGTGCGACCAGGTGGAGTTCCAGATGCGCGCCGCCCGGGATCAGCTCCGGGAAGCGGAGGATCAGGTGCTGCGGCTGGAGGGCCAGGAAAAGCAGTACGAAATTTTGCTGAACGCTATTGTGGAGGCGGAAACCTCCGCCCAGCGGGAGCGGGACGCGCTGAAGGAGCGGGACAGCTCCGATAAGAGCCGCTACGCTGCCCAGCAGGCGAAGATCCAGGTCTACACCCAGCAATTGGAGCAGACCCGCCAGGCACTGGCAAAGCTGGAAGGCAGCCAGACCGAGGCGGCTGAGGCTACCACGGCCATCTCCGAGAAAATGACGGGCCTAAAAACCGGGGAAGCGGCGCTGGATGCCGAGCGTTCCACCGCGCTGGCCCATATCCAGGATCTGGAAGGCCTCCGGGGAGCAATGGAGGGCGACCGGGAGAAAAAGCTGGCCTTGATAGATGCCATCCGGGCGGATACCGCCCGCCTGGAGGGGGAGATCGTCTCCCTTAAGCAGCGCCAGGAGGAGAACGACCGGGAAAGTGCCGAAATGAATGGGCAGATGCAAAAGACCTTGGAGAGCCGGGCGCAGGCGGAAGCCGCCAAAACCCGGGCGGAACGGGATGCCCAGGAGAAAAATAAGGATATCCTCAACATGGAGCGGGCCTGTGCCCTGCTGGAGCAGAAGAAGGTCACCTCCTCCATGGAGGAAAAGCAGATCATCGACAAGCTGTGGGAATCCTACGGCCTGACTCCCGGCACTGCCGGAGAGCACCGGGGTGAAATCGAAAACGTGTCTGCCGGCACCCGCCGGGCAGGGGAATTGAAGCGAAAGATCGCGGCCCTGGGTACCCCGAACCTGGGTGCCATCGAGGAATACGCCCGGATCAATGAACGCTACACATATCTGGCGGAGCAGCGGGATGATGTGCTGAATTCCAAGCGGGAGTTGGAGAGCGTCATCCGGGATATTACCAAGGAAATGACCACCATTTTTATGACGGAATTCACCAAAATTGACCATTATTTCGGCCAGACCTTCGAGGAAATGTTCGGCGGCGGCAAGGGACAGCTGATTTTGGAGGATCCGGAGGATCCCCTGGCCTGCGGCATTGAGATTCGGGTTCAGCCTCCCGGAAAGCAGGTCAAGACCATCACCCTGCTCTCCGGCGGCGAGAAGGCCTTTGTGGCTACGGCCCTGTACTTCGCCATTTTGAAGGTGCGTCCCACCCCCTTCTGCCTGCTGGACGAGATTGACGCAGCGTTGGACGACCGAAACGTGGAGCGGTTTGCCAGCTACCTGCACAATTTGGCGAAAAAAACACAGTTCATCGTCATCACCCACCGCCGGGGCACCATGGAATCTGCCGATGTGCTCTACGGCGTCACCATGCAGGAGCAGGGCGTGAGTAAGCTGCTGCGGCTGGACTTAAACCAGATGGAGCAGTATCTGGGAATTGTGGAATAAATCAAGAATTAGGAGAAAGCTATGGGATTTTTTGACAAGATCAAAGCCGGACTGACCAAAACCCGGGACGCGCTGAGCGACACCCTGGGCAGCGTCTTTTCCGGATTTTCCGAAATTGACGACGATTGTTATGACGAATTGGAGGAAAGCCTAATCCTGGCGGATCTGGGCGTGGACACGGCGGTGAAGGCCACCGACCGGCTGCGCGAGGCCGTCCGGGAGCAGCATCTCAAATCCACAGAGGATGCCAGAACGGCACTGAAGGACATTCTGGTGGATATGCTGTCCGTGGGGGATACGGAGTTGAACCTCTCCACCAAGCCATCCGTGATCCTGGTTATCGGCGTCAACGGCGTGGGTAAGACTACCACCATTGGCAAGATTGCCAAGCAGCTGGTTGACCAGGGGAAAAAGGTGCTGCTGGTGGCGGGGGATACCTTCCGGGCCGCGGCGGCCGATCAGCTGGAAATTTGGGCGGGCCGTTCCGGCGCCATGCTGGTGCGTCAGCACGAAGGAGCCGACCCTGCCTCCGTTGTCTTTGACGGCATTCAGTCCGCCAAGGCCAAGGATGTAGACGTGATTATCATTGACACTGCCGGACGGCTGCACAACAAGACCAATCTGATGAACGAGCTGAACAAGATCAGCCGCATTGTGGATCGGGAGCTGCCGGAGGCGGCCAAGGAGGTGCTGCTGGTGCTGGATGGAACCACAGGACAGAACGGCCTCATTCAGGCCAAGCAGTTCAAGGAAATCGCCGGGGTTACCGCCATTGCCTTGACCAAGCTGGACGGCACCGCCAAGGGCGGCATTGTCATCGCGGTGGCGGACGCGCTGCAAATTCCTGTGAAGTTTGTGGGCGTGGGCGAGCAGGCGGACGATCTGATGCCCTTTGAGGCAAAGGCGTTTGTGGAGGCGTTGATTTAAAAATGAAGGTTGTATTGGCAAGCAAAAATCCGCACAAGCTGGTAGAGATCAGCAAGATCACCGAGCAGTTCGACATGGAATTGGTTCTGGAGTCGGAGCTGGGTGTGGACATTGACGTGGAGGAAACCGGAACCACCTTTGAGGAGAATTCCTTTCTCAAGGCGGAGGCGGTGATGAAGGCTACAGGCCTGCCCGCCCTGGCGGATGACTCCGGCATCGCTGTGGACGCACTGAACGGCGAGCCGGGCATCTATTCTGCCCGGTATGGGTTTGACGATACCCTGGACGACTGGGGACGGCTACAGCTGCTGCTGAAAAATACGGAAAATGTCCCCGACGGCCAGCGACAGGCGAAATTCGTCTGCGTCATCACCCTGGTGACGCCGGAGGGCCAGACCATCCAGGCACGGGGGGAAATCCACGGCGAGCTGCTTCGGGAGCCTCGGGGAGAAAACGGCTTCGGCTATGATCCCATTTTTTACTATCCGCCTCTGGGCAAGTCCACGGCGGAGCTGGCCCCGGAGGAAAAGAACCGGGTTTCCCACCGGGCAAACGCCTTGAAGGTCTTTTATGAGAAATTGAAGGAGGCAGGTTATGCTCACAAGTAAACAGCGCTCAGAATATCGTGCCCAGGCCAACACCCTGGAAACCACTTTGATGGTGGGCAAGGACGGCGTTACAGAGGCGGTCATTGCGGAGGCCGACCGGCTGCTCACCGCCCGGGAGCTGGTGAAGGGAAAGGTGCTGGAAACTGCCCTAATGAGCGCCCGGGAGGTCTCCGACGCCATCTGCCAGGCCACCGGTGCCGACGGCATCTCCTGTGTCGGCTCCAAGTTCGTCATCTGGCGCTTCAGCGAAAAGTGCCAGGCCGAGCGCAATCAGACCGGCCGGGCCAAGCGGAAGGAGATCCCCAAGAGCAAGGCAGACCCGGTGGGTAAGGCTGCCCGTGCCCGCCGCCAGGCGGCCCGGGAGGCCCGGGAACAGCGCAACCAGTATTTTCGGGAGCAAGCCATCGAGAAGGCCATTGAGCGGGATCGGGAGCGTCAGCTCCGCAAGCAGGAGCGGTAACACAACAGAAAAAAGCGGATAGACGGGAGAGATGGAAATGGAACGAATCGGCATTTTTGGCGGAACCTTTAATCCTCCTCACATTGGGCACATCCAGGCGGCACAGCGGGCAGTGGAAGCGTTGGAACTGGACAGGCTCCTGTTGATCCCCGATCGGATTGCCCCCCACAAGGATTTGCCGGACAATTCTGCCACAGCCTGGCAGCGGTTGGAAATGCTGAAGCTTGCCGCTGCGGGACAGACAAAAATGGAGGCCTGCGACATTGAACTGAAGCGGGAAGGCCCCAGCTATACCTATGAAACGGTGGAGCAGCTTCGGCGGCAGTATCCCCAGGCGCAACTCTTTTTGCTGATGGGAACAGACATGTTCCTGTCCTTTGACACCTGGCGGGAGCCGGAGCGGATCCTGCAAAATACGGCGCTGGCCGTGGCCTACCGGGGAGATAAGGGAGAGCGGGAGACGGTGGAGGCGAAAAAAGCCCTTTTGGAAGGCCGGGGCGCCAAGATCGTCCTGCTGAATAATCCGGTCAATGCCATTTCCTCCACCCAGCTGCGCCGTCTGCTGGCCTTCCGGTGCGCGGAGCGCTTCCTGCCCGATGGTGTGGCCGATTACATTCAAGAAAATGGGCTGTATGATGTGTCTGCCGCCTGGAAAAATCTTTCCATGGAGCAGCTGGAGAATGTGGTTGTCAGTCTACTGAAGCCCAACCGAGTGGCCCATGTGTTGGGATGCCGGGATACCTGCGTGGAGCTGGCCAAGCGTTGGGGAGCGGATACAACCGACGCTGCCCGGGCGGGCCTGCTGCACGACATTACAAAAGCCCTGGACGGCCCCTTGCAATTGACATTGTGCCAGGCATATGGTAAAATACTCAGTGATTTTTCCAGAAAATACCCCAAAACCCTCCATGCGCTGACAGGTTCCATGGTTGCGGAGCGGATTTTTGGGGAAAATGAGGCTGTGGTTTCCGCCATCCGTTACCATACCACGGGAAAGGCGGATATGAATCTGTTGGAAACCATCGTTTATGTGGCAGACTATATGGAGCCGAACCGGAATTTTCCCGGCGTGGAGCGGCTGCGGGAGCTGGCCTTTTCCGACCTGCGCGCCGCGCTGAAGCTGGGCCTGGAGATGACCATGGAGCATTTGAAGCGCCAGGGAAGTGAGGTCTCCCCGGAATCCCGGGAGGCCCTGGCCTGGCTGGACGGCTGATAGATTTCCCAGAAAGGATCGATGCTATGTTAACACCCAAAGAGATTGCCTATGAAGTAACCAAAGCGCTGGATGCCAAGAAGGGGATGGACATCAAGCTGCTGAAAATTGATTCCGTCAGCAGCCTGGCAGATTATTTCTTGATCTGCACCGGCACCTCCAATACCCACGTCAAGACCCTGTGCGACTACGCCGAGTATACCCTGGAGCAGCTGGGAGAGCCTATGCTGGGCCGGGAGGGCCACCGGGGCAGCGCTTGGGAGCTGCTGGACTACGGCACCATTGTTGTCCACGTATTCACCGAGGAAGCCCGGCGGTTCTATGACCTGGAACGGCTGTGGGCGGATGCAGAGGTTGTGGATTTGAAGGAAATTATTCCCGAAATGCCGGGCTGAAATAGTTGACAATTGATAGTAATTATGGGATCCCCTTCGGTGATAATTGAAATTTCTCCCGTAGGAACTCCTTAAAATTCAACGCACACACGAGATTATTGCCGCGTAAGGCACGCGGTTTCAGAGAGGAATGTTCGCCATGAACTACGATTTTGCAAGTATTGAAGCCAAGTGGCACAAATACTGGGAGGAGAACGACACCTTCCACACGGATGTGTGGGATTTCTCCAAGCCCAAGTATTATGTGCTGGATATGTTCCCTTATCCCTCCGGTGTGGGCCTGCACGCAGGCCATCCCGAGGGCTATACCGCCACGGATATCATGTCCCGGATGAAGCGGATGCAGGGCTACAACGTGCTGCATCCCATGGGCTATGATTCCTTTGGCCTGCCCGCAGAGCAGTACGCGGTGAGTACCGGCCACAATCCCAACGGGTTTACCCAGAAGAACATCGAGACCTTTTCCGCGCAGCTGAAGGAGCTGGGCTTCGACTATGACTGGTCGAAAATGATTGCAACCTCCGATCCCTCCTTCTATAAGTGGACCCAGTGGATCTTTAAGAAGCTCTATGAGGCGGGCTATGCCAAGCGTATCGAGATGCCGGTGAACTGGTGTGAGGAACTGGGCACCGTGCTTTCTAACGACGAGGTCATCGACGGCAAGTCCGAGCGGGGCGGCTATCCCGTGGTCAAGAAGAACATGATGCAGTGGGTCATCGACCAGCCAGCCTTTGCCGAGAAGCTGCTGGATGGTCTGAACGAGATCGACTGGCCGGAATCCACCAAGGAAATCCAGCGCAACTGGATCGGCAAGTCTACCGGCGTGGAGGTGGACTTTCAGCTGGTGGGCGGCGGCGAATTCTCCATCTACACCACCTGTATTGAAACCATCTACGGCATCACTTTCATGGTGCTGGCGCCCGACGGCAAGATCGTCCAGTCCCTCATGGATCGGGTGCAGAACAAGGAAGAAGTCCAGGCCTACATCGATGAGACGGTGAAAAAGAGCGACATGGATCGCACCGATCTGAACAAGGGCAAGTCCGGCTGCCGGCTTCAGGGGGTTTACGCCATCAATCCCGTCAACGGCAAGGAAGTGCCGGTATTTATCGGCGATTTCGTGCTGGCAAACTACGGTACCGGCGCGGTCATGGCCGTGCCCAGCCACGACCAGCGTGACTTCGAGTATGCCCAGGTTCACAACATCCCCATGATCCAGGTCATTGAGGGCCGCGACGTCTCGGAGCACGCCTTTGAAAAGCAGGACTACCTGGGCAAGGGCTGCCGCCTGTGTAACTCCGAGGAATTCACCGGTCTGACGGTGGAGGAGGCTAAGGAGGCAATCACCTGCAAGCTGGAAAAAATGGGTGTTGCCCGGAGAAAAAACAACTACCACTTCCGGGAGTGGATTTTTGCCCGCCAGCGCTACTGGGGCGAGCCGGTTCCCTGCGTGTATACCGACGACGGAAAGACTTATTTCCTGCCGGACGAGGAGCTGCCTCTGATTCTGCCCGAGCTGGAGGATTATAAAGGCCGAAACGGCCAGGCACCTTTGGAGAACGCCACCGAGTGGAAGCAGTATGACAAAAACGGCATCCATGGCGTTCGGGAGACCTCTACCATGCCCGGCAGCGCCGGCTCGAGCTGGTACTACATGCGCTATATCGATCCCAACAATGACAAGCAGCTGTGCGATCCCGAACTTCTGAAGCACTGGCTGACGGTTGACCTGTATGTAGGCGGCCCGGAGC
>CAYYGF010000036.1:0-14809 GCA_964471315.1 uncultured Oscillospiraceae bacterium
GTCGATGGACATGGAACCGCCTCCGTTTATCCGCCATTTTTCTTTTATTGTATCACAACCATTTCCCGTTGAAAAGCAAAAAAACTTCCACAAATGAAAAAATTCTTTGTGGGTATACTACTAACGGAAGGAGGGAGAAGGATGAATGTCAAAGGATGGGCGATCACCGCGGGAATTGGCGCCGCTGCCGGTGCCGTGGCTGTTCTGATGATGCCGCGCACCAATCCCACCCGCCGTCTGGCCGCGAAGGCAGCAAACAAGATGGAGGATGTGGCCTGGAAGGTTTCTGACACCATTTCCAACAAGTTTGATAACCTGGATATGTAGCAAAATCCCGGGAGGCAGCCGCCCCCCGGGTCGTTTCTTATCTGTGACCTTCCGCAATCTCCGTTTTCCACGAATTACCGGTAGAAGGTATTTCCGCCGATGAATTCCCGGACCAGGCTGGTGGGCGGGATTTCGTCGTCCACATCCGCTTCCTGGACGAAATTCAGCACCTTGACGATGTTGCGCACCTCGTCATAGCAGGCATCCTCCGGCTCCACCGCAGTGAGCAGGGGGAAAATGTGCTTTTTCAGCACCGCCAGCTCGTAGAGGGTGGAGGAATTGAAAATCACATCCGCGTTCTCCTGATAGGGGAAAATCCACCGGGCCTCTCCCCGGCGGACGCTGTCCCACATGGAGATGGTGTGCTGCACCGAGGCGCCCCGAGTCTCGTAATCTCGGACGATCCGCCGCAGCAGCCGCAGATAGCTGGTGGGGATCCGGTTGTGATCGTCCAGGTTCAGCGGCAGCAGCGGGCTGACATACATCCGGAAGATCAGGCTGGGCTCCACGTTCTCCGGCAGCATGGCCGGGTTCAGGCCGTGCAGGCCCTCCACAATGATGACGGAGTCCGGATGCAGCCGCAGCTTGTGGCCCTTCCACTCCCGCCGTCCGGTGAGGAAATTGAAGCTGGGTATTTCCACCTCCGCCCCTGCCAGCAGCGCCGCCATATCCTGGCGGAACTGGGCGGTATCGATGGTGTTGATATGCTCCAAGTCCAGCTTGCCATCCGGGCCGGGGACGATTTTGTCCCGATCAATGTAGTAATCGTCCAGGCTCATGAGGATGGGCTTCTTCCCATGGACCCGCAGCTGGGTAGCCAGACGGTTAGCGGATGTGGTTTTTCCGGAGGAGCTGGGGCCTGCCAGCATCACCGCCCTGGCGCCCCGCTGGCACACCTGATCCGCCACCTGGGAGAACCGTTTTTCATGCAGGGCTTCGTTGACCCGGATCAGCTCCCGGATACGGCCGGAAGTGGTCAAGTCGTTCAGATCCGCCACGGTTTCGCATTCCATCAAGCCGCACCAGCGCTCCCCCTCAGAAAATACGCTGAAAAAGTTGGGCATGGAGGGCACTTTCGCGCAAAGCGCCGGATTCTGGTCATCGGGATAGACGAACAGGAATCCCCCGTCAGCGGGCAGGATGTCCCAAACCGTCAGATATCCGGTGGACGGCATCATTTCTCCGTAATAGTAATCCGAGAAGCGGCCGTAGGTGTATTCATCAAAATAATCCGCCGTCCGCCAGGACAGAAGCCGCGCTTTGTCCATCTGGCCGTCCCGGGCATACTGGGCCACCGCCTCCTCAAGGGGAATCCGGCGGCGGATCAGCGGGATGTCCATTTTCACCAGCGCCTCCATCCGGCCCTTCAGCTGGGAGGCGGAAAAATCCTCCGTATCCTTCACCTGGATAAAGACACTGGAACCCAGTGTGCAATTCATTTTTGCCCGGGCCTGGGGCCACAGCTGCCGCAGAGCCAGAAACAGCGCGAACTGCGCCGTGCGGATGTAGCACTCCTTTCCCGCCGGGTCGCCGTAGCGAAGCAGGCGAACCTCTCCATGGGAGGCCGCCATAGCCCGGCGAATGGAGGGCCGGTCAGCTGCCGCGTCCTTTTCCCGCAGCGGGATGTAATTTAAGGTAAACACCTCCCCCGCGATTTTGGCAGCCAGAGGCCGATCCTTCAAGGTTGCCCCTTCCAAACCCAGGGCGCGTGTCAAATCCAGCAGGCTTTTCCCCGGCTGGGCGGGGATGACCCTTCCGTCAATGGTTAATTCCATCCATAACACCTCCTAACGGTGATTTTCCATTCTATTAAATGCATGTCAACTTAACGCAGCAGACAGATCGCTTGTGTCAGTTGAAAGTTGACAGTTAAACTGTCCCTTCGGGACATATTAACCAAAATGCTTATCGGGTTCCATCAGCAGAGCAGCCAATTGGAATGGAACGAGGCCTTGCCTCCCCAATGGGGGAGGTGGCAGCCCGAACGGGCTGACGGAGGGGGTGCCGGTGGATGGATGCGCTGTCTTTCGGACACTCCCAAAAATCAAAGATTTTTGCCAGCTCCCGCAAAGAGGGAGCCAAGACGCACTGGCAACTATCCACGATCAACTGACACATCTGCTGCGTTAACCCGGTAAGTTTTTTTATTATAGCAAAATCCGGAATTCTCCGCAACACCGGAAGTGTAAAATATGTGTGAAATCACCCCGACACGCTGCGGTAAAATGGGGCTTGACAAGTTTGTCTACTTGTTGTAGAATGTCTTTGTCTACAAAATGTAGAATAAAGGAGGCCTCGTGTATGGCACAATGGAAACTGGGCGAAGTGGAATCCCGCTTTGCCGATCTAATTTGGAAAAACGAACCGGTTACCTCCCGGCGGCTTTCGGAGCTGGCGGAGGAATTGCTATCCTGGAAACGAACTACCACCTATACCGTGCTGAAACGGCTGTGCGACCGGGGGCTGTTCCGCAATGTGAGCGGAACCGTAACCTCTCTGGTCAGCCGGGAGGAATTCTACGCCCTGCAAAGCGAACGATTTGTGGAGGAAACCTTTGACGGTTCCCTGCCCGCCTTTGTGGCGGCCTTCGGAAGCCGGAAAAAGCTGTCCGACGGGGAAATTGACGAATTGCAGAAGATCATCGATCAAATGCGGAGGTGAGGAACGTGGAAACGGTATTTTCCCGAATTCTGAATATGAGCCTAACGGGCAGCGCGGTGATTTTGTGCGTGCTGGCGGTACGGCTGGCGCTGCGAAAGGCGCCGAAGAAGTTCGCCTACGCGCTGTGGGCAGTGGTGCTGTTCCGGCTGCTGTGTCCGGTGTCTCTGCCCTCCCCGGTGTCCCTGCTGGAGCTGGCAAAGCCCCAGGTCAGCCAATCCCAGGGACTGACCAACAGTGTATCCTATCAGGCGGTGGAATACGTCTATTCCCAGGCAGAGGTGGACTTACCGGAATTATCTCCCCAGGAGAACACCTCTTCTGAGGAAGCGCCCCAGAAAACTTCCCTCTCCCCCATGACCGTGGCGGCCTGGGTCTGGCTGGTGGGAGTGGGCAGCCTGGCACTGTACAGCGGCATCAGCTACCTCCGGTTGCGTAGAAAGCTGGTGGGGGCTGTTCCCTACCGGGGCAACGCCTACCTCGCCGACCACATCGGCACTCCCTTTGTGCTCGGGGTGCTTTTCCCGAAAATCTACATTCCCTTCTCCGTGCCCCACAGGGAGCGGCACTACATCCTGGCCCATGAGCGCTGTCACATCCGCCGGGGCGACCCGGTTTGGAAGCTGCTGGCCTACGCGGCGCTGTGCGTCCACTGGTTCAATCCTCTGGTCTGGTGCGCCTTCCTGCTGGCGGAAAAGGACATGGAAATGAGCTGTGACGAGGCAGTGATCCGGAAGCTGGAGCCAAATGACCGGGCAGACTACGCCTCCGCCCTGCTGCGGCTGTCCACCGGGAAGCGGGTTCTGTCCGGGGTGGCCTTCGGCGAGGGAAACACCAAAAGCCGGATCCTCAATATGGCAAAGTGGAAAAAGCCCAAGGTCTGGGTCACAGCGCTGTGCATTGTGCTCTGCGTCGTGGTGCTGGCAGTGTGCGGGCTGAATCCTGAAAAGGAGCAGGATATCGGAGAATTGACCCGGGTTTCCGGTCCCCATTCTATCGGTTACGGGAATCTGTATTTCCGTCTGCCGGAAGGTCTCGCCAGCGAACTGGAAGAAAGAGAGCACACCTCCAAGGATGACGGTATTCACGATTACCGGGAGATTTTCACAGACGGCACCAATGTCATCGGCGGTGTCTGCCAATATCCCCTCCCGGAGGGGGCTGATCTGACCGGGCTTGACTGGGTAGACGATCTCGACCTGCCGGAATGGAAGGACGAAACCCTGGGCTACTTCGGCGGCAGCTCCATTTATGGTGACTATGAATTTGAATTTTTCAGTGACGTGCCGGAGGGCGTGGAGCGAACCGTTCTGCGAAAGCACTACTTCTTCCTGGACACGGACAGCACGGTCTATGACATTTGGTTTGACGAATTGACTGTGGATAACAGCACCATGAATGAAATCCTTCGCACGGTTGGGCTTGGGGAAGAAGCGGCCGCTCCCAGCGTTCCGGCAGAAACGGCGGAACCCATTTCCGTCGCCGACGAGTATCACAGCACGTTTCTGAACAATGACGGCCGGGTGGAATTCCAGATCAGCGCCGCGCTACCTACCCAGTGGCAGAATCCCTCCACCTGGGACGCGCTCCCCCACTATTTGACTGAGTCGGATATCCAGCGCGCCGCTTACGCCATCTTTGGCGCGGACGCGGCCTTTACCGAAGCGGCCCCCAGATTTGAATCCTATACGGCAACCCGGGAACAGCTTCTCGCCGCCATAGAGCGCTGCCAGCCCTACACGGAGCCCGCCGCCTGGGATGACCTGTGTGGTAACAATTTGCACGGTTTCAGCAGTGAGGAACACGCCGACACCGCCAAACGGCTGGTGGAAGAATGGAACCGGCAATTGGCCTCCTTCCGCAATGACTACCCGGAGCAGCCCTGCCAATGGACGTTAAAAAACAGTGCTTACTATTCTTACGCTCCGGAAAACACGTCCAGCGATATGCTCGCGGATTTCGGCGATGCCATTGAAGCCTATGTCCAGAAAGATGGGGTCACCTACCACTTTGAAGCCTATACCCGGGACAAGGAAAATTTCAAGATCAACAACATCTTTGTGTGGCCTGAGTGGCCTGTCGGCTTTTCTGAGCTGGAGCGTCTCACGCTTTACCGCAGCCTCTGCGCTTCGGAACCCACCCCGGCGCAAATTGAAGATGCACAGAATCGGGCCAGCCAGATTCTGGCGGAGATGAACCTTGGCCAATGGTATCTTGACCGGTGCTATGTGGAAGTCATCACCTACCACAATCCGGATGTGCCGGAGTATGTGATTCATGTGAACGTCCTGCCCCTGCTGGACGGTGCAGAGGATCTGGCAAGGATTCAGCACAGCAACATCAATCAAAACTCCCAGGAGCCTACCTGCGCGGATAACTACTATCTGACCCAGGCGGAATTCACCTTCGCACCCGGCGGAGAACTGCTGGAACTGAACGTGTATTCCCCCATGGATGTGACCCTAAACGGTAAGGCTGACCAGGTTTGGCGTGCGGATGACCTGCTGTCGAAGGTGGAAGAAGAACTGAAAAACAGCTCCATCAACGATTATGGTCTGGATGTGGACGAGATGGGCTATGAGGGCGCCCGGTGCTCCGTCTCCATTTCCCAAATCCGCACCGGTATGGCCCGTGTTCGAAAGGAAGGAACGGAGGAAGGCTATCGGTACGTTCCCGCCCTGGCTGTTTACGGCACCGCGCAATACCAGTTCTCCGACGGAAATAAGCTGCAAGCAACCGAGGAGCCCTATAACCTTATGATGCTCAACGTCCTGGACGGAAGTGTGATTCTTCCCTACAGCAAGGCCCGTTAACACCCCCGGGAATCCGCCGGCTTACGCCGGCGGATTCTTTTTTCCATAGGTGGCTCTAACGCTTCTCCACTGGGGTTTTCCGGGTCAGCAAGCCGTGAACCCACCGGAAATCCTCCCGCCGGATCACGCCCAACAGGCATAGCAGACTCCCCAGCAGCGCCAAATATCCGCCGCACTGTCCCAAAGGACTCGTAAACCGGGAGGCGCCCCAGACGGCTGCCAGGGCTGCCGCCACGGCAAGGGCCGGAATCGAAAAGGGGATGGTGTGTCCGGTAATTTTCAACAGACGGCGCAGGCTTAGGATGAAATTGATTAGGTGCGTCACAAAAAAGCTGAAAAAATAGCCATCCATGCCGTATTTCGGCAAAAGCATGTACAGAAGCGCCACATCCATGGCGGAGGTGGCAATGTTGTAGCGGACGCAGATCTTCTGCTGGCCCAGGCCCTTGGTCATGGCATCGGTGATGGCGTCACAGTAGAGCATGGGCACCAGCAGCGCATAGCGCCGGAGATTCTCCCCTGCCTCCGGGCTGCCAAACAGCGCCTCGCATAGTGGCCCTGCCAGCAGAAACAGCAGCCCAGCAAAGAGAAGGCCGTAAAGCATAGCCACCTTCAGACTTCGCCGCACCAGATACCGGATGCGCCCGCGGCTCTCTCCCGCGGCGCACCGTGCCAGCTCCGGGATCAGCAGCTCCGCCAGGGCGAACAGAATGCAGGCGGGAAACATCATCACCGGGAACACCATTCCGCTTAAGGCACCGAAGGCCGCCAGCGGGTCGGCAATCCCGGCGCACAGCCCCAGCCGCCGGGGCACCATGAGATTCTCCACCGTGTTGATGCCGGATTTCAGCACATCCGCCAGAGCCAGCGGAACCGCCGCCTGCAAAACCCGGCGTCGGACAGGAATGCGGGGGCCGGAGACCTCCCACTGCTTTCGGCCCAGCAGTATCAGACACAGCAGCGTGAATAAGCCGCCCAGGCTGCCCCCCAGCACCACGCTTTGGCAGGCGCGGCCCGGGTCTTGTCCGGCCCAAAGCGTCAGCGCCAGCAGCGTTGCCCCCATACAGCATAGCTGCTCCGCCACCTCCACCGCCGCCAGGGTGCCGATACGGTTGGCCCCGGTGAAATACCCGGTCATCACCCCGCACAAACAGGTTACCGGCAGAAATCCGGCAAACAGCCGCAGCGCTCCTACCGTCCGCAGATCCCCTATCCACCCTTGGGCAATCTGCGGTGCAAAGAGATAAAGCAAAACGGCGACGCTGCCGCTGAATAGAATGCTGTATAGAAAGCAGCCGGATAACACCCAGGTCACATTTTCCGGTTTTTTCCGACCCAATTCCTCGGCGCAAAGGTACATGGATGCCGTCCGAATGCCCGCCATCCCAGCTACCATAGCCAGGTTTCCCACAGACATGGTCAGCTGCAAAAGACCAATCCCGGCTGCCCCCAGGGAGGCAGACAGATAAACTTGAAAGCTTGTCCCCGCCAGCCGCAGCAGCAGGTTCACCCCGGTGAGCAGCAGGGCAGAGTAAAAGATGGGCAGTGACAAGAGAATCCCCCCTTGTCCACAGAATATGCGGACAAGGGGGGATTAGAACCAGCCAAAAATGGGGGATTGAAGGCGGTTATGCATGGATTTTGTTTATGCTTCCGGGTTGAACGCTTTACAGTACAGGGCCAAGGGACACTGGCCGCACTGGGGATTCCGGGCAGTGCAGCAGTCCCGGCCAAACAGGACGATGCGGTGGCAGAAGTCCGAACTTTCCTCCGGCGGGAGAATGGCCCGCAGCTGCTGCTCCACCTTCTCCGGCTCCTTGCCGTGAGAAAGGCCCAGCCGACCGCAGATGCGGATGCAGTGGGTGTCACAAACCACGCTGCCGGGGACGCTGTACAGGTCGCCCAGCAGCAAATTGGCGGTTTTCCGCCCCACGCCGGGCAGCCTCAGCAGCTGCTCCATAGTGCCAGGAACCTTGCCGCCGTAGTCGTGCAGCAGCATCTGACAGGCCAGAACAATGTCCCTGGCCTTGTGCTTATAAAACCCACAGGAATGCACCAGCTCCTCCACATGGGCAATGTCCGCGTTTGCCATGGCCTCCAGAGTAGGGTATGCGGCAAACAGGGCGGGGGTCACCAGGTTCACTCTGGCGTCGGTACACTGGGCGGACAGGCGAACGGCAATCATCAGCTCGTAATCCTTCTCATAGTGCAGGGCGCACAGGGCCTGGCCGTAGCGGTCTTTCAGTATCTGAATAATGGCATTGACTTTTTCTTCCATAGCAGGCTGTTCCTTTTTGTAAATCTATACTCACTATAGCACGGAATACCGGGAAACACAACTGGAAATTCCCCTTTCTTTCCTTAGGGCAGCGCTGCATAATGGGGCAAGGAGCTTCGGCGAGAGATTTTGGTACAAGCGAAAGCATGGAAAATGCGGGAAAGCTGGATGTATTTTCCATTTTTCATACCCCGCGATAGGAGTAAAAGATCCGCCAAAGCCTGCTGTCCCCATTGTGCGGTGTTACTTTAGTTTTCCGTCAGAACCTCGGCACTGAGGGCGGAAATCTCATAGGCAGTCCGTTCCTCGCTGCCGCCCTCCGTGACCTTGGTATAGGCCCGGCTTTGCAGGCGGCCTTGAATCCGAAGCTTATCCCGGGTATGGCATTGGGCCGTCTCCTGGGCCGTACGCCCCCAGAGGATACAGGGAAGATAGTCCGCCCGCTTGAAGGCCCGGGGCACTGCCAGCATCACATCGCAGATCTCCCGGCCCAGCGGGGTACGACGGTAGGTCGGCTCCCGGCACAAGGTTCCCTCCAGCGTCACCTCATTTTTTGGCTCGCCGTCCTCACAGAGGATTTTCGTGGGAAAAACGAAAATCAGCAGATGCCGCCGTCCATCGCTGCGGATGTTATGGGAACGAACCTGCCCCGTCACCGTCAGCATTTCCCCGGCGCTCAAGTCGGCAGCATTGAGAATCTCCTCCTGGGCTACCACGGGCAGCGTGTCCACCGCCCCGGACAGGCGGGGCACCTCCAGCAAAAAGCGGAAAAATCGGTGCCCGTGGTTTTCGTGAGAGAATTGGGGCAACGACGCCAGACTTCCCCGAAGCGTAATCTGATTTGCCAAATGTTCCATAGGTACCACCTCAAAGCTACAGATGTATGGAACATCCTATGCGCTTGCAAGGCAAACAGAACCCCGGGACAAAGCTGTCCCGGGGCAGAAAGGATTATTCTTCCGAAGCCGGTTCTTTCCGGCAGTGCGCGAACCTCCACCAGCCAAACAGGCCAATGGCCAGTACGATCAGCCCGAGGATCATTGTGAGCCAATCCGGCACACTGGTTGTGAGAAAAATCGCCGTGGGGCCGTCCGCTCCGCCGATGATACCAACGCTTCCGGCCTGGGGCTTTAGCGTCCAGTAAATCCGGAGAAGCCCATAGGCAATCCGACCCCAAACCCGGCCGAGGAGCCAAAGGGCAGCACAGCCAGCCAAGGCGGCAAAGGCAAACCGCCAGGGGCTTTTCCGGTAGGCGAATTCCCGCATCTGTTCATTCAAGTCTGCCGCCGCTTGCTTGGCACTGCCAAGCTCCGCATAGATTTCCGTGTCGCTTTGTCCAGCTTCCCGGCGGGCGGAGATGGAGCTGATAAAATCATTCATGACCCGGCGCTTCACATCCCCCGGCATGTTCAGCCGCCGCTCGACAGAATTTGTGTATTGTTTCATTTTCTTTTCTTCTGGTGTCATGGCTTTGTTCCCCCCGTCAGACATCTGTTCACCGTTTCCTCAAATTCCCGCCAGACCCGCTGGCGGCGAAGGTTTTCCTCCAAACCGGCTTGGGTCGCTTCATAGATTTTTTTCGGGGCACTCCGGCCCTGCCCCTGGCTCCATTTGGCCTGGATCAAGCCGTCGTCCTCCAGACGGTAGAGAATCGGATACAGCGTGCCTTCCTTTAACGCGAAACGGGTTTCCTTCAGCCGGGACAGCAGCTCATAGCCATAAGCCGGCTGCCGGCAAACCAAGTCCAGAACCAGCATTTCCAAAACGCCTTTTTTGATCTGTTGGGTGAATCTATCCTCCATATCCCCGTCCCTTTCTATTTAGCATTGCTAAGTATTTGTATTATAGCACCACATTTCTTTTTTGTCAAGGTTACGAACCTATGGTTTGGCTACCAATCTGCGTCACCAGCTCCGTGCCCGGGTAGTAGTGGGCAAGGATTTCCCGGTAATCCTTGCCGGTCATGGCCATGGCGTCGGCGCCGTATTGGCTCATGCCCACCCGATGGCCATAGCCATGGGTTGTAATGGTGATGGCAGTTTCCGTGGCAGAAATGGAAAAATCCGTGGAGGGCAAGCCCAAAAGCCCGCGCAGCTCCACGCCTGTATAGCGGACGCCGCCGATCTCCATTTCCGCAATTCCACCGCCACGGGTGAAGGTGACATTTCGGAACCACCCAGTGGGCGGGCCGGACAGCGGCGCTCCCAGCGCCTGGGAAAAGGTCTCCGGTGTAAAGGAAAACGTATCGCTGTAATGAACTGCCTTTTCCTCCCCTGGACTGTCCACCGCCTGCAAATAGGGAAATGCCGTCCCCCAGACGGCAACAGCATCCTCGGTGCTGCCACCGGAGCAGGAAAAGTAGGTGGCTTCGATCAATTCGCCGTCATAGGTTAGAACTTCGCCCGAGGTCGCGGCCACCGCCTTCTCCACCCGGGAAAGTCCCTCTTGTGTGCCGCCCCGGGCCAGATAGTCCGACTGCGTCAGATAGGCTTGGCAGCAGCCCGGGTCGGTACACACACTGCCGTCACCATGCTTACCCCCGGTCTCATAGGCCTTCCGGGCGTAGGTTCGGGCAGCGACAGACTGGGCCTTTAGCGCCTCCACCGCAAAATCCGCAGGCATTTCCGCCAAAATAACCCCCACAAGATAGGCATCCATGTCCGTCTCCGTCACAGAGCCGTCGGCGGCACGGATCCAGACAGGCAGGGAGATTTTCGGCGAAAGCGTTTCCGCCGTCTCTTCCGTTTCTTGGGCAACCGGCGCGGCTTGAGAATCCAGCAGCAATACACCGGCGTTCAGCAGCAGCCCCGGCACCACCAACCCCATAAACAAAGCAGTCAGCACATCCTTCCACAGCGGTCTCATTGGCAATTCCTCCTGGATATCCTCCCAAGGCCGGGAGATGTTTTCAGAACTATGGTAGCATGCCACCCGGAGAAAAGCCGTCACAATCCGGTACGCACCTCGCGGTCTTTCTTTTCCTTGCTTGTGGGCTGTTCTTTTTTTCCCTGAGTCTTGACTTTGTAAGCAAATCGTGTTAAATTATGTACATCCGTTTGCTTCAATTTGTTGAAGATGTCCAGAACCGATGCGTACACCCGTGGTAAGGATCTGTTTTGGCTGTGCTACTGCTGTCTGCCGATTCCAATAGGAGGTGCAGGCATTCTTCTTTTGTATTTTTTGGCGGAAACGCCAGTAAAATAATTCATCGAGAAGGAGAATCCCAAATGCTGTTATCTATTCTGCTGTTTGCCGTTGGTCTGGTGCTGCTTATTAAGGGCGGCGACTGGTTCGTGGACGGCGCTACGGGTATCGCTACCCGTTTCCACCTGCCGGACATCGTGGTAGGCGCTACCGTGGTTTCCATCGGTACCACTCTGCCCGAGGTCATGGTTTCCGCAACCGGTGCTTTGCAGGGACAGGGCGCAATGGCCTATGGCAACGCCATCGGTTCCATCATCTGCAACACCGCGCTGATCGCCGCTATCTCTGTGACCTTCAACCCCGGCCCTGTGAATGTCAAGACCATGAAGATGCCTGTCGTCTTCTTCTTTGCGTCTGCTGCCCTGTACTGTGTGGCGGCCTACATCCTGGGCGAGTTCCCCCGCTGGATGGGTCTGGTCATGCTGGTGATCTTCATCGTCTATACTTACCTAAACGTCCGCAACGGTTTGAAGAATCCCGAATCCGCGGAAGTGGAGGAAGAGGAAGAAATCGTTGAGGAAAACAAGGAACGGAAGCTCTGGCAGGAGCTGGTGCTGCTGGTAGTCGGCGCCGCCGTCATCGCCGTAGGCGCTGACCTGCTGGTGGAGCATGGCACCATCATTGCCCAGGGTCTGGGTGTTCCCGAAACCGTTATCGCGCTGACCTTCGTGGCGCTGGGCACCAGCCTGCCGGAGCTGGTCACCACCATCACCTCTCTGAAGAAGGGCCGCGCTTCCCTGGGCATCGGCAACGTCATCGGCGCCAACGTGTTCAACCTGGTGCTGGTTTCCGGTGTGGCCGTCACCCTGGCTCCCTTCGCCGTGCCCGTGGGCAAGACCCTGTTCGGCATGAACGCCTCTCTGGTGCTGGAGATCCCGCTGATGCTGTTCGTCATGGCGCTGCTTTGCATCCCCGCGCTGACCAAGAAGAAGCTGGATCGTTGGCAGGGTGTCGCGCTGCTGTGCATCTACGGTGCCTTCTGCCTGTATCAGTTCTTCCTGTAAGCCAGGCGCAAGGCATATAACAACAAAATCCGCCGGATCATTCCGGCGGATTTTTTGTCATTCGGGCTTGGATACTCGCTTATAGAACCTTCAAAACTTCCAGCAGGTACTTCCAGATCCGTTCCACGGAGGTAATCTCCAGACGCTCCCGGGTGGTGTGGACATCGTACATCTGTGGACCAATGCTGACACTGTCCAAATCCGGCAGCTTCTCACTGAACAGGCCGCATTCCAGACCGGCGTGAAGGGCCACAACTTGGGGCTCCATGCCAAACATCTGCCGATAGACCCGCACCATAATCTCCCGGAGGGGAGACTCCTTCCGGAATTCCCAGGCCGGGTACTCCCCTGCCTGGCTGTAGCTGCCGTCAAACATTTCTGCCAGGGACTTTAGCTTGGCAAACAGCGCCTCCTTTTCCGCGTTGACGCTGCTGCGGACGGAGCTGATTGCGGTAAACCGGTCTCCCAGCTTCACAATGCCCAGATTCAAGCTGGTCTGCACCAGGCCGTCCATATCCTGGCTCATGGCCTGCACGCCGTTGGGATGGGCACTGATTAGGCCGATGATCCGGCCGGTGGATTCCGCGGACAGGGCATTTCCGCCCAGTGCGTCCACATCGAAGGCCTGGACGGTGGCATCCGGCTCGTCGTATTTCTCCCGAATCTCCGCTTGCAGCTCCTCGGCAATGGTGTTGATCCGTTCCAGATGAATGCCCATGGCCACCATCGTCGCCTGGCAGGAGCGGGGAATGGCGTTGTCCTTATTTCCCCCGGCGAGTGTGGTCAGACAAATGGGCATCAGATTCTGAATACGGCTTAAAAACTCGCCCATCACCTTGTTGGCGTTGGCCAGGTTCTTGTCGATCTCGGTGCCGGAATGGCCGCCCCGCAAACCGTCCACCTTCAGCCGCACGCAGGGTCCATACGTCGCGCGGCGATCCACCGGCAACGTGATCGTACTGGTACCGCCGCCCGCGCAGGACACCGTGAACACGCCCTCCCCCTCGGAGTCCAGGTTGATGAGTCTGCGGCCCTTCAGCGGCGTCAAATCAATGGCGGTGGCGCCCAGCAGTCCGATTTCCTCCTCGGTGGTAATGACCACCTCCAGCGGCGGGTGGGGAATGGTCTTATCCGCCAGAATCGCCAGCGCCAGCGCCACAGCAATGCCGTTATCCGCTCCCAGCGTGGTGCCCTTGGCAAAGACCATGTTCCCATCGTGGGTTACATCCAGTCCCTCCTCCGCCATGTCAATGGGGCAGTCGGAATCCTTCTCGCAGACCATATCCATATGGCCCTGCAAAATCACAGCCGGATGCTCCTCCATTCCACAGGTTCCATCCGCGAACAGGATGACGTTCTGCGCGTCGTCCTGAATAAATCTCAGTCCATGCTCTCTGGCAAAATTCACCAGATAATCGGAAATCCTCTTGGTATTTCGGGAACCATGGGGAATGGCGCAGATTTCCTCAAAATAGCCGAACACAGGGGCAGGCTCCAGACCCGCCAGTCTTTTGGCTTCCATAGCAGACACTCCTTCACAATGGTATGGGGCTATTTTAGCACAGCTCCCACGAAAAATCTACCCAAAGACGAAGGCAGTTCATTCCCAGTTTTTGGCACACGGTAGAAAAAACCGTCATTCCTTCAATAGAAAACGCTTGATTTCCTTCGGATCCAGGTTCAGAATCCATTTCTCATCCATTTCCACTTCCTCCAGCAGACGCCGGGCCAGGGTAAAGTCTCCCACTGCGCTGGGATCGTGGGCATCGGTATTGACCACCACAGGCACCCCATACTCCATGCACAGCGGCAGCATTTTTCGGTAATTCTCCACGCAGTTAGGCCGCAGGCCGGGCTTTCGCAAGGACGCGTTGTTCACCTCCAGCGCAGTACCCGTTGCTTTCGCGCCCTGCACCAGGGCCGGATAATCCAGTGGGAAGTGGTCGTTATCCGGATGGGAAATAAAGCGAACCTTGGGGTGCTCCATGCAGCGCAGAACATTGTCCGTATTTTTTACGATTCCCTCGTCTTCATAGCACGGGCCATGAATCCCCGCCACCGCATAATCCAGGCACGCCAAATACCGCTCCCCCAGAGACAGCCCGCCGCCGGAGAGAATATTGACCTCGCTGCCATAAAGCAGCTCTACCCCGGAAAGCAGCCTGGGCGCGTCCGCCAGGTTACGGAAATAAATGGGATCCACCGTGCCGGGAATGCCGGGGGCATGCTCGGTCACACCAATCAGCTTCAGCCCCCGTTCCGCGGCGGCAGCCGCCAGCTCCCGGATGGTACCAAAGGCATGGCCGCTCATAATCGAATGCATGTGTACATCTGCCACAAAAGGTTTCATCAATCCATCGCTCCCTTTCTGTTTTCTTTATTCTATCACAAAACCGCGAAAAAGCGCAATACAGAAAAAATACCTCGCTTGATTTTTGCAAATCATGGCGAGGTATTCCGATTATTGGAATGTCTGCTGAATAAGCCGCGTTACGGCTTTTTCACACACCGTTCGGTGCGTTATT